>JAGGXL010000109.1 GCA_021163085.1 Thermodesulfobacterium sp.
AGTCCATGACTTTTTGAATATTTTTCAATTAAATTTATTGCTATTTCTGTGATCTCTTCGTTTAAAGGCAATATGCTGAATTCGCTTAATGCTTTCTTGATTTTGTTTAATTCTTTCTTATTAAGTGCTCCATAATATAATTCCATTAAGGTAATAGCACTTAATACAACATTTGCACTTTCTAATTTATCAAAAGTCTTTTTAGTAATTTCATTGCCTTTTAAGTATTCTATAATTACATCTGTATCACATAAAATTTTTATATTCTCCATGCTTTCTCTCTCAATTTTTCTTTAGTAATATTCCTATCTTTCCAAATACCAAAAATTTCCTTAAATTTATGTTCTTTTTTAGATTTTTGAGGTTTTTTTATTTTAACAAAAGGTAATTGTTTTAAAAAATTTATTAACGCTCTTCCTTCTTTATTATTTTCAACTTCTAAAATAACCCGCATAAGTTTCTCCTTCTTTTTATCTCCTAAGTTTTGAGCTTATGCCTATCTTCATTTTAGCATATTTTTCAAACTTTTCTAATTTCTCATTTTTCGCATTTCGTAAGTGGGAAAAGGGTTGAAAAGGTTAGGCGCCGTATTTTTTTAGTTTTCCTGCATGAGCTAAAAGAAGTGGCATGAGTTTGTGAGCATAAAATATACCAAGCTCACCTTTAAGACACTCCCTTTCAGTAAACCTTTCTGAAGTATTTCCCAAAACATAAGGAGAATGAATAAGCACTGGAACTGGATGCCAAGAGTGGGATTTCAAAATACAGGGGGTTGAATGGTCCCCTGTTATACAAAGAACTGAGGGGTTGAGGGCTAAAACTTCTGGTAAAAAACTGTCAAATTCTTCTATCACTTTTGTTTTCATCTCAAAGTTTCCGTCTTCTCCTGCTGAATCAGTTTTTTTAATGTGTAAAAAGAAAAAGTCAAAGTTTTGCCATTCCCTTTTTAAAGTTTCTATTTCATCTTTTATACCCATTCCTTCAAATTTAATTATTTTCATACCAACAAGACTAGCAAGTCCTTTATACATAGGATATGTAGCTATAGCGCATGCCCTCAATCCAAATTTTTCTTCAAAGGTTTCAAGAGCTGGCTTTACAGAAAAACCTCTAAGAAGCGCATAGTTTGCTCTTGACTCATTTTTTAAAAGTTCTGCAACCTTTTGAGAAAAAATCTCTGCAATTTTAGAAACTTTTTCAGCTATTTCTCCTTTTCCTGAAGGTTTAAGAGGGGATTTTCCAACCGCCTGAGGGTCTGTATCGTTTATAGTTTCAACCTCAGAAGAAATTTTGTAAGGAAATCTGAATACAACTACAAACCTGTGTTCCATCCCTGATTTAAGAATTATCTCAGCATCTTCTATTCTGGAAATATTTTCAGAGAGATACTTTATAAGTCTCTGGTTTTCTTCTGTTGGGATGCGACCCGCTCTTCTATCCACAACAACAGGAATTCCATTCTCATATTTAACAGTAGCAAAATTCCCTCTTATGGCAACATCTGTCTCTTTAAGCTCAATTCCTACTCCAAGGGCTTCTAAAACTCCTCTCCCTATGTTTATTTTTAAAGGGTCATACCCAAAAATACCAAGATGTCCAGGTCCGCTTCCAGGAGTAATTCCGTAATCAACAGGGATGTGAAGCCCGAGAGCAGATTTTCTGGCTAAGCTGTCTAAATTAGGGGTTCTGGCTGCCTCAAGCGGGGTTTTCCCTTCCTTAAAAGGTAAATCTCCTACTCCATCAAGCACAGTTAAAAAAATTTTGGAATCTATTTTTTTAATAAGACTTCTTAGAATATTCATTTTTACCCTCTTAAATTTAGTTGAAAGTGAATTTTAAAAAACTCTTTTGTCTTTCCAGATTTTTTCAAGCTTTTCTGTTTCTTCGTCTTTTCTTTTAATTTCTTCTTCCCAGTCCATTTGCCTTTCAAACTGAGTTACCTCATGTTTAAGAAGTCTTTCTTTAAAATCAGGGTGAGAAAGATAAGGAAGTGCTGCTTTTAAAAAGTTTTCTTTGATGTTTGAATATATGGTTGAAACTGCATCTTCAGGAACAAAGTGTCTTTCTTTTCTGTAACGATAGTAAACTTTTCCATCTGTTTTTTTAAAAAACATTTTGTAATATTCTAAACTGGAGAAGTCTTTTTCCGTGGGAACAATACTGATTTGAGCAAGAAAACCTACCAGCCAGCGGTCTCCTGCGAGTTTGCGAGAATAATTCCATATTTCAAGGGTTAAGCCATTTTCCAAATCTATTTTTTCAACCATTTTACCCTCCCAGAGTGGTGTGTTTGTTTTAGAGGGTGGCAACCATTTATATGCCATAGCCTCTTAAAAGAAGTTTAAAATACAATTCAAATTCTGCAATAAGAAATTTAGCACTAAAATGGGATATTGAAAAAAATTTAAGTTAAGTTGGAAATTAAACTTTTTGAGAAAACTGCCGACTAAATAAATAGAAAATTTTATAAAAAATTTTTATCCGTTGACTTTTAAAAATTTAGATGATATATATTAATTATAATTATAACTTAGAAAAAAAATAAAAAGGAGGTGTGATTATGCGTAAAAAAGGTTTTACATTAATTGAATTAATGGTTGTTATTGCAATTATTGCAATTTTAGCAGCTATTGCATTAACAAGTTACAGAGCTTATCAGAGGAAAGCTCAAGCAAAAGAACTTGTTACTTTTGCCAGAGCTTGTATTCAAGAAGCTGTAGCAAAATGTCTTGAAGATTCAAGTTTTACTAGCTGGACAGATCTTGAATCCTGTAATATTTCTGGTTGTAGCACTAAATATATTTCAAGTATTAATGTTTCAGCAACTGGAAGTTGTAGCAGTTTGAAGGTTTCTGCTACTGGAACAGTAGGAGGTCAAACTTATAATGCCACTTGTACTTATAATTCTGCTACTGATGATGTAACATGCACATCACCAACTACATAATAAAACATTAACCAAATTTTTGTGGGAAATTTCCCCTTGTTTTTATTTTTAAATGCATAAATCTGGTTTTACACTTATTGAACTTATGATTGTTATAGCCATCCTTGCTATACTTGCAGGGATGGCTATAATTCCTTTTACTTATTATCAAAAAAAAGCAAAAGCTAAGGAACTTGTTAATTTTGCAAGAGCTTGTATCCAAGAAGCTGTAAGTTATTGTATAAATGATTCAAATTTTTCTGATTTTGACAGTTTAGAAAATTGCAATATTTCAGGCAATAATACCAAATATATTACAAATATTAATGTCAATGTTTCTGGTTCTTGTAATAATAAAATAACTGCTACTGCAACAGGAACTATAGGAGATACATCATTTAATGCTACTTGTAGTTATGATTACAATAATGATGAAATAACTTGCACCCAGCCTTTATCTACTTCTTAACTACAATTAACATCTGTTGAGTTTGTTCCTGCTGTGCAAGTATAACCAGAAACAATGCCAGTTCCTGTGCAAGTGCAATTACAATTTTCATAATTACTATCGCAATTTACATTACAGCTTTGTGTATACCGAGAACCTCTCTCACAAGAAGTAAAATCCGGATTTCCCCCTGTTAAGGCTACTCTTGCAAGCTCTGAAGCCACACAGGTTATGCAATTTCTGGCATCAGTTTCTACATAAGAGCGAGCTGCCTTTCTTACATAGCCTCTATAAACCCCTACAGCAACAGCTGACATAATGGCAAGAATAGCAATAGCTATCATGAGCTCTATTAAAGTAAAAGCCCTTCTTTTTTTCATACCTTCTTATCCTCCTTTTAAGTTTTTCTCGATTTAAAAATTAAATAATAAAATAATACTAATATTTAAATTATGCAAGAAAAAAACAAATTAAAGTGTTTATGAAGTGTGTAAAATGTTTAAAAGATAATAAAAAGAAAGTTCTGGATTGACATAAGAGTCCAGAGCATTTTTAACTTTGTAAATGGTCTTTATAGCTGAATAAGGGTCTCCCTCAAAAAGCTCTTCTGGAAAGGCACGAGGATAAGGATAATCTACTTTGCGTTTTAAATAAGATCTCCAAACCCAGAGAGTAAGAAGATAGAAAAAATCATCAAGATCCTGAAGCGGAAGAGAAGAAAGCCTCTCTGCAACTTTAAATTTCTTTAGTGGGCTCTTAGAAAAACCTGCCTTTACAAAGCTATTCAGCTCTTCCAGAATACCCTTTTCAGCTATAGTAATAGCTTTACCAATGCTTCCAAAAGACACATCAGCAAGAGTATCTGCAACCTCTTCTTCAAACAAAAAATTTTTCTTTAAAAACTCCTTTATAATCTCTTTGGGAATGGTCCTAAATCTTACAATTTGGGAACGAGAAACTATGGTTGGCAAAAGCCTACTACAATTCTCGGTAAGCAAAATGAAAATTGCATAAACAGGAGGTTCCTCAAGAGATTTCAGCAAAGCGTTTCCTGCCTCGAGATTCATCTTCCCAGCTTCTCTTATAAGAATAACTTTGTATTCAGCCTCTAAGGGCCTGTATCTGAGAAAATTTATCACTTCTCTGATCTGTCCTATGGTTATCTCTCTTTTTTCTGGGAAAAGAATGTATACATCGGGATGAATCTCTTTTTCTATTTTTTTACAGGCTATGCATTCTCCGCAGGGATTTTCTTTATCTTTTTTGCAAAAAAGATGAAATAGAAAAGCCCAGGCTGTGGTTTCTTTTCCCACTCCTTTTGGACCTGTAAAAAGATATGCATGGGAAAGCCTTTTTTTCTTTAAAGCAAGTGTTAAAAGGTTAACTGCTGGCTCCTGTTTTAAGATTTTATTCAGGTTTTTAACCTTCACTTTCCACTACCTCTATGTCAGCTCCAACTCCAGAAAGTTTTTCCACAAAGTTTTCGTATCCCCTTTCTATCAGCTCGATGTTATAGACAGTAGTGGTATTTTCAGCACAGAGTCCAGCCAAAACAAGGGCTGCACCTGCTCTTAAATCTGTTGCTTTAACAGGAGAACCTGTTAAATGAGTGGGACCTTTTATAATTGCTGTCTTTTCTTCCACTTTTATATCCGCTCCCATTCTATTTAATTCAAATACATAAAGAAATCTGTTCTCAAAAATGTTTTCAGTTACAAAAGACACCCCCTCTGCCTGTGTTAAAAGAACAGTAAAAAAAGGCTGTAAATCTGTAGGGAAACCAGGATAGGGAGCAGTCATAATATTTGCAGGAAAAATAGATTTTCCTCTCTTTACCAAAAAAGAGTTTTTATCAACCTTTTCTAAAGTAATACCCATCTCCTCAAGTTTGATAATAGGAATTTTAAGATGCTCTTCTTCAACATTTTTAACCACTACCTCATTTTCCTCCATAAGTGCACCCAAAACTAAGTATGTGCCAGCTTCAATTCTATCTGGAATAATTTTTATATTAATGGGACTTAGCTTCTTCTTTCCCTTCATGTATATTGTATCTTTTCCATATCCCTTTATATTAGCACCCATTTTTTTTAACATTTCTCCTAAAAATATCACTTCAGGTTCTTTAGCAGCGTTTTTAATAATGGTTTCTCCTTCAGCAAAACATCCTGCCATCATTAAATTTTCAGTAGCAGTAACAGAAGGAAAATCCAAAACTATCTCTGTGCCCTTTAATTTTTTTGCTTTTACAATTAAATTTCCTTTACCAAGTTTTATCTCTGCTCCAAGTTGAGAAAGTCCTCTTATGTGAAAATCAACAGGTCTTTTACCTATGGCACATCCTCCTGGCAGGGGAACTTCTGCTTCTTTAAAAGCACCTACCAGAGCCCCCAGAAAAAGAATAGAAGCTCTCATCTGGCTTGCAAGCTCATAGGGAACAAATGTTTTGTTAATCCCTGTTGTATCTAATTTTAAATAATCTTTTTCAAACTTACAAACCGCACCCAGGTGTTCCATAATTCTTAGCATACAAAAAACATCTCTCACCTTAGGAACTTTTTTTAACTTATAAATACCAGGAGCAAGAAGAGTTGCACATATAGCAGGAAGAGATGCATTTTTAGCTCCACTTACCTCTATCTCACCTTTTAAAGGCTTTTTACCCCTGATTATATATTTTCTTTCCATGCAAGAACCACCCTTTCATAACCTTTAAAATCTCTAAAAATTTTGAAATGCCATTTGTAAAAATTTAGCAATTCCCTTATCATCTTTCCCTGATTATATCCTATTTCAAAAATTAAAAAACCTCCTTTCAAAAGATACTCATCAGCAAATTTTAAAAGTTTTTCCTGAAATTCTGTTCCTTTTTCTCCAGAAATTAAAGCTTCTTTTGGTTCAAAAAGCTTTACTTCCTCATCAAGGGTTCCCCACTCTTTAAGAGAAATATAAGGAGGATTGGAAACAATAGCTTTAAAAAGTGGTTTTTCTAACACTGGAGTAAACCAATTTCCTTTAATAAGGAACAATCTATCTTCTACTTTATAAGTTTTTGCATTTTTTCTGGTTATCTCAAGAGCTTTAGAGCTGATATCCACAGCAAAAGCTTTCAAATTTGATTTCTCAAGAAGAAGGGTGATGGCAATTACACCTGCTCCTACTCCAAGTTCTAAAATTATTCCTTCTTTTACAGGTAAATCTAAAAAAACTGATACCAAAATCTCTGTGTCCTGTCTGGGAATTAAGACTCCTTCCTCTATGTAAAAACTTCTTCCCCAAAAATGGGTCTCTTTTAAGATATAAGCTAAGGGCTTCTTCTTTTTTCTTTCTTCAAGGATTTTGAAAAATTTTTCTTCAGGTATTTCTTTATCAAGGTAAAGGTAAACATTAAGAGGAGAAACTTTTAAAAAATGAGAAAGAATAAGAAGCGCTTCCCATCTTGCATATTCTTTGTCTTCTATCTGTGAAAGAGATTCTTCAGCAAGCTCAAAAGCTTTGGAAACCTTCATTAATTTTTAAGGAGTTTATTTAAAATAATCTCTACAGTCTCTCCTTCGCTTTTAAGTTTTCTAATACTGGTTAAGATTTTAAAATTTTTTTGTGCTTCGTGTAAAAAAGGAATTAAGGTTCTTTTCCTTTCTGATGGATGAGAAAGAATTACTTCCCCTCCTTCTTCCAAGTAATTTTTAAAAAGTTCAATTAATGGTTTAAAAAGGCTTTTTCTAAAAACTACTTCTGAACCTATTATTAGGTCAAACTTTCCTGAAAGATTAGGTTTTGTCCAATCTAAAATTTGAGTTTCAATAGTAAGGTTATTTTCCTTAGCCGAGAGTTTTATAAATTCAAGAGGAAGTTTTTCAAAGTCTGTTGCACAAACCTTGTGTCTAACCTTTGCAGCAGCAAGACTTGGAACTCCAAGCCCTGCACCAATCTCCAAAATTTTTTTGGGAGGTTCAATAGTTACCACATAATCAGCAAGCACAAGACTTGATTCCCAAACCCTTGCCCAGAACGGAAATTTCTCCACCTCCAGAAAGGGATCACCCTGAAATATCTCTTCAAGTTTGGCAGGGAGAAAAATTTTTAAAGTGTGTCCTCTCACAGTAATTTCTTCTTTTTCTATGGTAAGATTTTTTAAAGTTTCCATAAAGCTCAAACCTCCTTTCTATTTTGAAAATAGCAGTAAAACAAAAATTCCCAAAAGAATTCTATAAATTACAAAGGGGTATAAGGAGTATTTTTTTAAAAAAGAAATTAAAAAAGCTATGGCTAAAAAACTGAAAACAGCCGAGAAAAAAAATCCTACTAAAGCTAAATTCCAAGAAATAGAGGAATTTATCAGCTTTACACCTTCGTAAAGTCCTGCTCCCAGAATAAGCGGAGCACCTGCTAAGAAGGAAAATTTAGCAGAAACCTCTCTTTTTAACCCCAGTAAAAGACCTGCTGAAATAGTAATTCCACTTCGAGATGTTCCTGGAATAAGAGCTAATGCCTGAAATAAACCTATAATTAAAGCTTTGGTATAGGTTAAATTTTTAATTTCAAATTGTTTTTTCCCAAAAATTTCTCCCAGAATCATGGGAATACTCATAATAATTAAATTAATAGCAACCAAAGTCGCAGTTCTAAAGTAATTTTCCACTATATCTTCCAAAAGCAATCCTGCAGATGCCCCGGGAATAGCAGAAACCCCTATAAGCCATTTGTAATCCCAAATTTCTTTCAGATCTTTCCAGAAATAAACAACAATGGCTAAAAAAGAACCGAGATGAATAAAAGCATCAAAGGAAAGGGAGGAAAAAAAATTAAAAGCTTTTTGTATTAAAATAAGATGCCCTGAACTTGAGATAGGAAGAAATTCTGTTAATCCCTGAACTAAACCAAGAAAAATCGCTTCAAAAAAATTCATTTAAATAATCCGGGTTAAAGATATTTTTTCTTACGGAGAACAACAAATAGAAGTACACACAAAAACACAGTTAAAATATTAATAAAATAAAAGGCATGAGGAGAGCCTTTAAAAGGAGGTAACTCCTGAAAAGGTAAAGGTATATTCATCCCGTACATACTGTAAATTATAGTGGGTATAGAGAGAATTATAGCTATACTTGCTAAAAACTTCATTATTAAGTTGAGGTTATTGCTTATAACAGAAGTGTAAGCATCCATTGTTCCTGCAACAATATTTAGAAAAACTTTTGTCATTTCTATAGCCTGTTTGTTCTCTATTTGAACATCCTCTAAAAGTTCTATTTCTTCTTCTGTTAAACGAATATATCTTCCACTTTGAATCTTAATAAGAACCGTGTCATTTCCCTGAAGAGAGGTGTTGAAATAGGTAAGTGTTTTTTCTATGCTAAGCATTTTTAAAATTTCTTCATTCTCTATAGACCTGAAAATCTCTTCCTCATATTCTTCAAGAGTTTTATCAATTTGACGCAAAAGTTTTATGTAAAGAGTAGTCACAGCCATTATAAAATTTAAAATGAAATAAACAGGTCTTGTAAGATCAAATGCTTTGCTTTTATTAACAAGAGCTATTAATTCTTCAAATATAGGATGATCCTTTAAACAAACCGTGATTACATTTTTTTCAGTTAGAATAATTCCTATTGGAATGGTTTCGTATTTTATAAATAGCCCTCTTGAGACCACCTCAGGGACTCTTAATATGATTAAAATCTGGTTTTCTTCCCTTTCTATACGAGGTCTTTCTTCTTCATCTAAGGGGTCTCTTAAAAATTCTGGGAGTATTTGAAATTTTTGCTCTATATATGAAATTTCTTCTTCTGAAGGATTGAATAAACAAACCCAAGTATGTGGAGATGGTTTCTCTGCAGGAACAAGAAGTCCTTTTTCAGATTTGTAAATCCTGAACATTCAGCCATTTCCTATTTAATTATGCTCCACCTATTACTTCTCCGAGTTTAAAAATAGGTAAATACAGAGCAACCAAAATACAACCAACAATTATTCCAAGAATTAACACAAGTGCAGGTTCTATAAGAGTTGAAAGTGTATTTACCATTCTGTCAACTTCCTCTTCAAAAAAATCAGCTACTCTGTTTAACATATCTTCCAAATTACCAGTAAGTTCTCCCACTCTCACCATTTCAACCATAAGATAAGGAAAAACACCTGTATAAAACATGGGATCAGCAATAGACTGCCCTGCAGAAACATTTATTCTTACTTCTTCCATAGCTTTTTCCAAAACCTTATTTCCTGAAGTATCACCTGCAATGGTTAAAGCCGGAAGAAGTGGAACACCTCCTCCTATGAGATTAGCAAGAGTTCGAGCTATTCTTGCCACTGCAGCTTTATGAAAAAGCTCTCCCAAAACAGGAAGATGTAGAAGTATCTTGTCGGTGTTATATTTTCCTTTTTCTTTTGTTCGGTAATACTTAATTCCTATAATAGATCCTGCTAACAAAATAATACAAACCAGCAAGATTTTACCAAAGTTATGACTTATATTGATTAAAATTTGAGTTGGTAAAGGTAAGCTATGTCCTGCACTTTCATAAATTTCTGCAAACTTAGGAATAACAAATAGCATTATAATTGAAATTACTGCTATGGTAACCACTATTATAGCACTGGGATAAACCATAGCGTGTTTTATCTTTCCCTTTAAACTTATTATTCTTTCAAGATAGCCTGCTAACCTTTTTAGAACGATATCAAGGTTCCCACTTGATTCACCTGATCTTACCATTTGAATGTAAAGATTATCAAACACTTTTGGATATTCAGCTAAAGCATCACTTAAAGAACTTCCTGTTTCTACCTTTACCTTAATGTCTTTGAGAACTTCTTTAAAATAAGAATTCTTTTGCTGTTCTGCTAAAATCTCTAAACTTTTTACAATAGGAAGTCCTGCTTCCAATATAACTGCAAATTGACGGGTAAAGACAGCAATGTCTTTATCTGAAACAGATTTTCTTTGAAAAATTTTAAGTGCACTTTCTTTTTTAGGCTGAATTTTGATAGGAACAATATTTAAACGCCTTAAATAAACCTCTACAAGCTGCTGATTAGGAGCTTCCAAAACACCTTTTCTTATTTCTCCTGTAACGGACTTCCCCTGCCATTCAAAAACAGGCATTTTTACTTACCTACCCAGTAATTTGGAGCTTCTTTTAAAATATTCACATCATGCACATGACTTTCTCTGTATCCAGCTGGTGTAATTTTTACAAACTTGGCTTTTTTTCTTAGCTCCTCAATGGTTTTACATCCACAATATCCCATTCCTGATTTAAGACCGCCCACAAGTTGATAAATCATGTGAGAAACAGGACCTCTATAAGGCACTCTTCCCTCTACTCCTTCAGGAACAAATTTAGATATATCAGTAGCTTCCTGTCCGTATCTTTCTCTTCCACCGGATTTAAACATAGCAGAAAGAGAACCCATTCCTCTGTAAAATTTATAAGTTCTTCCTTCATAAAGAATAGTTTCTCCTGGAGCTTCTTCTGTTCCTGCAAAGAGATTTCCTATCATAACTGCATGAGCACCTGCAGCAATAGCTTTGGTAATATCTCCTGAAAATCTTATTCCTCCATCAGCTATCACAGGTATTCCATATTTATCAGCTACTATTGCGCAATTATGTATAGCTGTTAACTGAGGAACTCCTGCACCTGCAACTACTCTTGTAGTGCAAATAGACCCGGGACCAACGCCAACTTTTATTCCATCTGCTCCTGCTTTAATAAGAGCCTCTGCTCCTTCAGCAGTTGCTACATTCCCTGCTACTAGTTGACAGTCAGGAAAATGATACTTTATTTCTATAATAGTTTCTATGACATTTTTAGTATACCCGTGTGCAGAATCTATAAAAAGAACATCACAACCTGCTTTTAAAAGTACTTCTGCTTGTTTAAGTCTGTCTTTGCCAACCCCTATAGCTGCACCCACTCTCAATCTTCCAAGTTCGTCTTTACATGCATTGGGATATTTTTTTATTTTTTCTATATCTTTTATGGTTATAAGCCCTTTCAAACAAAAATTATCATCCACAATTAAAAGTTTTTCAATCTTATATTCATGAAGTATCTTTTTAGCTTCATCAAGAGTAATCCCGGGTTTTGCTGTTATAAGATTTTCCTTCGTCATTACCTCTTTAACAGATTTTTCAAAGTTTGTCTCAAATCTAAGGTCTCTATTAGTAATAATTCCAACCAGTTTTTTTTCAGGACCTTCTACAACCGGTATTCCTGAAATCCTAAATTCTTCCATCAGCTCCAAAACTTTTTTTATGGGAGTATCTGGATCTACCACAACAGGATCATAAATCATTCCGCTTTCGGATTTTTTAACCTTTTCCACCTCTCTTACCTGTTCTTCTATGCTCATATTCCTGTGAATAACCCCCAGGCCACCTTCTCTTGCAATACTTATTGCCATCCTGCTTTCAGTTACAGTATCCATGGCAGCAGAAAGAAGAGGAATATTAAGTTTGATTTTAGGAGTAATATAAGTTGAAATATCTACATCCTTTGGCAAAACTTCTGAATAAGCAGGAACTAATAATAAATCGTCAAAAGTATAAGCTTCATAAAGGATTTCAAGCATAAAGTAAAAACCCCTCACTCAAAAGTTTTACAATTTGGGTAAATTATTATAACCCTCAATTAAAGAAAGTAAAGTTCCTTCCAAAATTCCATATTCATTAATGACCAGACTGTCTTTTTTAAAGTGTTCCATTATTTCAGAATAGATTAAAAGCCCAGGTAAAGCTATATCCTCCCTCCCTTCTTCCATACCTTTTACTCTCCTTAACCTTTCTAAATCAAAATTAGCAAGTTTCTTTATTAACTTTTCTAAACGATCTTTTGTAACTCCGTGTCCGTGTAATTTTTCAGGTACATAATCTTTAAGTTTGAGATCAAGTGCACCGAGAAGACTGGCTGTTCCACCTGTAATAACTAACTCTTGAGAATTATCTACAGGGATTGAAGAAAGGATTTTTCTTATATAGTCTTTCAAAGATTGCATAAGTTTAGAATTTAAAGGATATCTTAGGTTAAAAAGTTCTTTTAAAACAACAGCCCCAAGTTCAATGCTTTTCCACCATTTCTTTTTGTTGTTTTCAACACAAATTATTTCTGTAGACCCCCCTCCTACATCAGCAATAACGAATTTATTTATATTTATACCAAGTTCTTCCAATCCAAAACTAATGCCTTTTAAAGTTAAACTTGCTTCTTCTTCAGGAGAAATTATACTAATTTCAAACCCTGTCTCTTTCCTGACTTTATCTATAAATTCCTCTGCATTTCTGGCTTTTCTAAAAACTTCTGTCCCTATAGCCTTGTAATTTTTAACTTCATACCTTGAAAGTTTTTCTTTAAACATCTTCAAACACTCGAGCCCTCTTTTAAAGGCTTCTGAGGAAATTATACCTTCTCTACTAAGACCTTCTCCTAATCTTACATTTTCTCTTTCCCTCATTAGAAAATTTACATCACCATTCACCACTTTCCCTATACAAAATCTAAATGTCTGAGTTCCAAGATCTAAGGAAGCTAAAAAAGGAGTATTCAATCTTTGTTTTAATTCTTTGCCAGGTTTAAATAAAATCCTGTACTTTCCTTTAATATAATAATTTTGCTTATTCTTAGGATTGTAAAACATTATTCCTTTACTCTTTTTTAAAGTGAACACTCCAAAGTCTCTAAATTCTACTCTATTTCCCTTTTTTAATTCTTTTTTTATGATTTCAAAAAAAAGATCTACAATGTATTCTAGGTCTTCTTTCTCAATATCTGCAAATCTATAACTTAATTTTTTGGCAAGATCTCTTTTATTCATGATTAATTAACCGGCACATACCAGGGTTTAAGAAAAATTGATTCCCAAATTAGTGAAACTTTTTCTTCTATTATTTTTGAAAGAAATCCTTTCTTCTTTGGCATAAAGACTAATTTTGCTTCTGTAATTTTAGCCATTTTTTTAGCTTCTTCTACAGCATCCCAAAAATTGCCCAACTTATCTATTAATCCCAAAGTTAAGGCTTCCTCTCCAGTAAAAATCCTTCCATCTGCAATTTCTTTAACTTTCTCTAAGGAAATTTTTCTCTCTTCTGAAATAGTTCTTATAAACTGATCATGTATGAGCTTTACCTTTTGAACTAAATATTTCCTTTCCTCAGGTGTTAGAGGCCTGTAAATAGAACCTGTGTCTTTATATGCCCCGCTTTTGATGGTTTCGGTTTCTACTCCGATCTTCTTTAAAAGTTTTTCTATATTAGGCAGTTCTAAAACCACTCCTATGCTTCCAGTGATAGTTCCTGGAGAAGCAAAAATTTTTTCTCCCCCTAAAGCAACATAAAACCCTCCTGAAGCAGCTACACTACCCATAGACACAACCACAGGCTTTATTTTCCTTGTTTTTTTTAGCTCTTCAAAAATCTCTTGAGAAGCTCCTACTGAACCACCAGGAGAATCTATCCTTACCACTATGGCTTTAATACTATCTTTTTTTGCCATATCTTTTATTGCCATAAGATATTCCTCTGACTCTAAAATAACACCTTTTATCTGAAGAACCCCTATCTGAGGTTTACCAAAATCTTTCTTTTTAAAAATCATTAAAAAAGAAAGAAGAAAACCAAGAAAAACGAAAAAGACA
>JAGGXL010000009.1 GCA_021163085.1 Thermodesulfobacterium sp.
AATTTAAAAAAAGAAGATACCCCTCCCGATTTTTTAGAAACCCTGCAGGAAAAGATAAGAAGAAGAAAAGCTCTAAATAAATTTTTAAATGAATTACTTAAAAATCCTAATGTAAAAGTGCCTTTAGTTGTATGTATTATGATTATTTTTGTAATAGCAGTCTTTAAAACTGTAAATATATACTATCTTTCAAAAACTGTTTCTGAAAAAGAATATAAATTAAAAGATTTCAGAAGGCACAGATTTCTTTCGGAGGAACCAGCTCCTCAGGTTACTTTAGAAGGGGGCAGAAAAGAAAAGTTTTTAATAAAAAAAGAAGCAGTTCCACCAGGAGAAAAAGTAGCCAAAGAGATAGAAAAAGAAGGAATAAATAAACAATTTCTTTTTAAGAGGGTTTCAAAAATGTATAGTTTAAATATTGAGACTGAAGATATTAAAAAAGCTTTTAAAGATTTGGAAGAGATTTTACAAAAACTTAATATAAAGATTACCTATTCTTCAAAGGTTGCTTTTTTAGATAAAAAGGTCAAAGAATCTGATTTTTTTGAATTAACAATAAATCTGTCTTATGAAAAATTCAAATCTTTCATAGAAGAGTTAGAGAAATCAAAAATAGGAAGAATTACTTTACCTCAACAAATCCCCCTAAACCAGCCCTTTTCTTTACATATTTCGTTAAAAAAATCTCAAAAATAAAATTTTTAAATTTTTTGGAACAAAATCCTGAAATATTTGTCTAAATAAATGGAAGGGGGTGAGAGAAATGAAAAAAGCAATTTTATTTTTGATTTTATTGGGTTTCTTTTCTCTAAAAGGATTTCCAGAAGTAAATTTACCAGAAGAACCTACCAAACCTTCACCTTATTTTTTTATACCAAATTCAGATGCTTCTATAGACCAATTCCCTTTATTGGAGACAAAAGCAAAAGTAAATATCAGTGGAGTAATAGCTTATGTAGAACTTACCCAGGTATATAAGAATGAAGGAAAAAGGACGATAGAGGCAATTTATGTATTCCCTTTAAGCACAAAGAGCGCAATCCATAGTATGAGGATGGAGATAGGAGAAAGAACCATAATAGCCAAAATTGAAGAGAGAGAATTAGCTCAAAGACACTACATTCAGGCAAAGAAAGAAGGAAGAGTTGTTTCTTTATTAGAGCAACAACGACCAAATGTTTTCCAGATGAAAGTTGCAAATATTATGCCAAAAGATATCGTGAAAGTAACAGTAAATTACACAGAGCTTTTAATACCTGAGGATGGAGTTTATGAGTTTGTATTTCCCACAGTGGTAGGACCAAGATATTCTGGAGAGCTAACTGATCCTACAGAAAAAGATGATTGGATAGAGAGCCCGTATTTTCACCAGGGAACAGAACCTTCCTATGATTTTGACATTACTGTAAACATTAAAGCAGGTCTTCCTGTAAGCAAAATAAAAGTTGTCTCTCACAAAGTAGATATAGATTTTAAATCTGAAAATGAAGCAGTAATTAAATTAGCTAAAGAGGAGAAGAAAGGAGGAAATAAAGATTTTATTTTAAGATATGTTTTAAGAGGAAAGAGTATCCAGACAGGTTTATTACTTTATCCAGGAGAAGAAGAAAAATTTTTCCTCCTGATGGCTCAACCTCCACAGAAAATTACTTTATCAGATATCCCTCCCAGAGAATATCTATTTATTGTAGATGTTTCAGGTTCTATGTATGGATTTCCTTTGGAGGTTTCTAAAGCTTTAATAAAAAGGATAATTGATAATTTAAGAGAAAAAGATTACTTTAATATTTTATTCTTCTCTGGAGGTTCAAAGGTATTATCAGATGAACCTCTACCGGCAACTTTTGAGAATAAGTTAAAAGCTATCAGTATGCTGGAGGCTCAAAGAGGGGGTGGAGGAACAAGGATTTTATCTGCTTTAAGAAGAGCTTTATCTTTGAAGAAAAAAGAGGGTTTATCCAGAATAATAGTTATAGCTACAGATGGCTATGTAGCTGTAGAAAAAGAAGCCTTTGATTTAATCAGGAAGAATTTAGATAAAGCAAACTTTTTTGCTTTTGGGATAGGTAAAGGTGTAAACAGGTATTTAATAGAAGGAATAGCAAGAGTGGGAAAAGGAGTGCCTTTTATAGCGACTGATGAGAAAGAAGCTAAATTAAAAGCAGAAAAGTTTTTAGAATACATAAAATCACCTGTTCTTACAGATATTAAAGTAGAGTTTGAAGGGTTTTCTGCTTACGATGTAGAACCTTCCAGAGTCTGTGATTTATTTTACCAGAAACCGATAGTTATTTTTGGAAAGTATAAAAATGCTAAAGGAAAGATTAAGATTAGAGGAAAAACCCCTAAAGGAGATTTTGTAAAGATTATAGATGTAGGCTCTTTTAAAGAAGATAAAGAAAATATAGCTTTAAAATATTTATGGGCAAGAGAGAAAATAGCGCAATTATCTGATTATAGAAAAGTAGGTGTTAATACAAAAGAGGAGATAATCAAATTAGGTTTAAAATACTCTCTTATGACAGAATTTACCTCTTTTATTGCCATTGATACAATAAAAAGAGAGACAGGAGAGGTAGTTACTGTAAAACAACCCTTACCTTTGCCTGAAGGTGTAAGCGATTATGCTGTAGGAGGAAAAAGAATTGGTGGCGGTTTTTTAGGCGGGCGTTATGCTATGAAAGCACCTTCTCTTGCTTTTGAAAAAGAAGAGATAGCAACAAACAGATGGGGAGCTGTTTCTGGAAAAGAATTAGGTCAGGTTTATTTAAAAGGAGGAAGATTTACCCAAAAACTTTCAATGGAGAAGATAGAAAATTTATTATCACCTTTAAAGGAAACCTTGGGAGAATTATTTAAAAAATGGGAGTTAAAAGAGATTACCATTGTTTTAAAGATTGAAGGAGGGAAATTGATAAATATAGAGGTAAAAGCCTATCAAGGAAAAGGATATGAGAAAGAAAAGCTGGAGCCTGTTCTAAAAAAGATAAAGTTCCCTCAAGGTTTTACAGGCAAGATAGAGATAGAGTTAGAGTACATTTAATCAATTTATTTTTTGCGCCCCTCTCTGTTTCTTATTAAAAACAGAGAGGGGTTTTTTCTATCTTGTGCTAAAATAATATAAAATGAAAGATTGTTTTTCACTATTTGAGACTTTAAAAACCACAGATTTAGACTCTAATAGCTTTGTTTTTTATAACCCTTTAGAGGTTATAGAGACAAAAAGATTAGATTCTTTAGAGGAAATTTTTAAAAGAATAGAAAAGTTATCTAAAAAATATTATCTGGCAGGATACATTTCTTATGAGGCAGGTTTTTATTTTCAGGAAGGATTAAAGACTAATTTTCCTAAATCTTTTCCATTTTCTCTGATAAAGTTAGGTGTTTTTGAAGAAGCAGAAATTTTTCCTGCATTTGGAGAAGAGATTCAAAATTGTTATAAAGAGCTTTTGAGAGAAAAAAAGTATAAGATTAAAAGTCTTAATTTAAGTCAGAATTTTTCAGAATATAAAGAAAAGATTAAAAGGATTAAAGAATATTTAAGAGAAGGTGATATTTATCAGCTAAATTACACTTTAAGGTATAAATTTGATTTTGAAGGTTCTGCATTTAGGCTTTATCAGAATTTAAAAGAAAAACAGAAAACTCCTTATACAGCATTTTTAAAATTTAACAATGAGTATATTTTATCAATTTCACCAGAGTTATTTTTTAGAATAGAGGAGGATAGGATCATATGTAAACCTATGAAAGGAACTACCAAAAGAGGGAAAATATCTATGAGGATAAAATAAAGGCTAAAAATTTATTTAAAAGTATAAAAAATAGAGCAGAAAATGTGATGATTGTGGATTTAGTAAGGAATGATTTGGGTAGAATCTGTAAAGAGGGTTCTGTAAAGGTTATTAAATTATTTGAAGTAGAAAAATATGAGACACTTTTTCAGATGACTTCCACAATAGAGGGGATTTTAAAAGAAAAAATTACCTATTTAGATATTTTCAGGAGCCTTTTTCCTTGTGGTTCAATTACTGGAGCCCCAAAAATAAGAAGTATGGAGATAATAAATGAGTTAGAAAATCTTCCCAGAAAAGTATATTGTGGAGCAGTGGGGATAATATTTCCCTCAAAAGATTTTAAAAGATGTGTATTTAATGTGCCTATAAGAACAGTAATTATAAATAAAAATAGAGGAGAGATGGGAGTTGGAGGAGGAGTAGTTATCAGTTCCAAGGCTTTATCAGAATATGAAGAATGTAAACTTAAAGCTAATTTTTTAATTAAGAGACATAAAGAATTCAGATTATTTGAGAGTATTCTTTATAACAAAGGCTATGTATTTTTAGAAGAGCACCTGAAGAGATTAAAAAATTCAGCAGAATATTTTGGTTTTAATTTTGATATTTTAAAAATCAGACAGGTTCTGAAAGAGGCGGAGGAGAAGTTAAGCGATAAAAAGTTTTACAAGGTAAAGTTATTTCTGGATAAAAAAGGAAAAGTGGAAGTTGAATGGCAAATTTTAAAAAATCTTAAATTTAAAGGCAAAAATCAAGTCATACTTTCTAAGACAAAGACTGATTCTTGTGATGTATTTCTTTACCATAAAACCACAAACAGGTATCTTTATGATTCTGAGTATAGAAAAGCTTTAAATAATGGATTTTGTGAGGTGATATTTACAAATAAAAAAGGAGAAATTACCGAAGGAGCAATTTCTAATATTTTTATATTAAAAGACGGAATTTATTTTACCCCTCCTGTAAATGCAGGACTTTTAGATGGAATATATAGGAGATATTTTATTAAAACAAACCGTAAAAAGGTTGTTGAAAAATCTTTATTCCTCCAGGATCTTCTGAAAGCAGACAAAATCTTTATCTGCAATTCGGTAAGAGGACTTTTCCCTGTAACCCTTGTGCTTCCTGGATGATATAATCAGGTGCCTTTCTTTTCTTTACCGAGTTAACTTTCTATTTTCTCTTGGTATAAATTGTTATATAATATTGGAAAAGATTAGAACTATAATGGAAGGTATTAAAGATGGAAACTAAAGTAAAAATCATAATCGGTGATAGCAGACAAATGAAAGAAGTAAAAAACGAAGAAATAGATTTGATCGTAACATCACCTCCTTACTGGCATATAAAGGATTACGGAATTCCGGGACAGATTGGTTACGGGCAGACTCTTCACGAATATTTAAAGG
>JAGGXL010000095.1 GCA_021163085.1 Thermodesulfobacterium sp.
TTATAGAATAGGTGGAAGAAAAAAATTTAAAATTATCGAATTAAAAGCAAAAAAATAAAAAATGTAGTTATAGGATTTATGCTTGCTTCACATATAAGTAAGTGTTGAGGTAAGTTATGGATATTGTAAGTCTGACTCAGAATCTAATTCACAATTTTTCCATAGAAAATCTACAAGAGCTTTTACTTGCTAAAAATCCAAACTTTGAGCTTTATCAAACAGGGCTTTTTGATTTTGAAGACGAATTTTTTACAGAAATTTACGAAATTGGAAAAGTTAAACTAAAAGACATCACTTTACTTAAAGCTTACGCCATAAAAGTAGCCACCAATCTTACAGAAAGAACCAGTAAAAAGAAACAATTTGACATTGCCAAAAAAATTCTAAATTTTGAAACCGGTCTTGACGCAGGAATTTTCACTTTTTTTGACAAAGCCGGAAATTTTAGATTTTCTCTGGTTTATAAGGTTTATAAAACTAACGAGAGAGGAATTAAGAAAGGTTTTAGTCATTATAAGAGATATACTTACTACATTAGTCCTGAATTACCTAATAAAACTTTTAAGCTTGCTCTAAGAGATGCGGATTTTTCTTCACTTGATACACTCATAGAAGCTTTCTCAGTTGAAAAAGTTACAGAAGAATTCTTTGAGGCTTACAAATATGCCCTTAGAGAGATTATCATTAAATCTCTTTCTAACTATAATGTACCTTACGAAAAAAAACATTCCTTTGCTCAACAATTATTATCAAGAATTTTATTTATTTACTTTTTACAAAGAAAGGGTTGGTTTAAGTGGAAAGATTATGTGCAGGATAAGAATTATTTAAGAAATCTTTGGTTTAAATATAAAGACTGGAGAGAAAAGAAAGGCGTGAAAGATGTGTTTTACTCACAGTGGTTATCAAGCCTCTTTTTTGGAGCATTTAATGGTCCCTTAGGTAGAAAATTGTATCTCCATAAAGATTTACCTGAAGAAATAAAAGAATCTTTCAGCCTTATGCCTTTTTTAAATGGAGGACTATTTTCACGCACAGAACTGGATGAGCTTGGATTTGATATTCCTGATCATGTATTTGAATGGCTTTTTGAACCGGATGATAAAGATAAAAAGAAAGGCTTTCTTGAAATTTTCAATTTTACGATTGATGAATCAACACCAATTGATGTTGAAGTTGCTGTTGACCCTGAAATGTTAGGTAAAGTTTATGAATCTTTAATAGCTGAAGAGGAAAGAGGAAGTAGTGGCATTTTTTATACTCCCAGGGTAGAAATTGATTTTATGTGCAGACTTTCCCTTGTCCATTATCTTGAAGAAACTGGTATAGATAAGGAAAAACTTATAGATTTTGTTTTTGAGCCACATAATGAAGAATTAATTAAAAATTTAACTTTTAATGAGTTAAGAAAAATAAAAGCTTCTCTTGATAAAGTCAAAATTGTTGATCCAGCCGTAGGGTCTGCTTCTTTCCTTGTAGGTATGCTTAACATCCTTGTTGAGCTTCATACCGAGCTTACAAGACGACTTGAAGGAAGAGAAGAAAACTTATTTGCTCTGAAAAACAAGATTATTTCAGAAAATCTTTATGGTGTTGATATTAAAGATTGGGCAGTTATGGTTGGAGAATTGAGACTGTGGCTAAACCTTATTGTTGAAACAGACGAAAAATATATGGACATTTATACCAAACCTCTTTTACCTAATCTTACTTTTAAGCTTCGTCAAGGTGATTCTCTTATAGAGGAAATTGCTGGAGTTCCTATAAAGCTTCGTTCTGATTTATTTATTCCTAATAATGTTAAACAAAAGATAATAGAGCTTGCTGATAAGAAAGCTGCTTACTTTTCAGGTCAAAGAAGTGCTGATCTAAAAGAAAAGGAGGAAATTGAAAAACTTGAACAGGATATTTTAAAAGAGGTAATAGATTCAAAAATCAATGAACTTCAAAAGAAAAAATTATCTTTTGAAGATTCACTTAAAAGACTGAAATCTCAAAAAACTTTAGACGGAAAACACACCAAAACTCAAAAAAAGGAAATCAACAAGCTTGAGAAAGAAATTTTAGCTATTTCAAAAGAGATAGAGCACTGGCAGAAAGTTTTATCCCAAATTGGCTTAAAAGCTAAAAAAGATTATTTCTTATGGGAAATTGACTTTGCAGAGGTTTTTTATCAAAAAGGTGGTTTTGATATTGTAATTGGCAACCCTCCTTATGTAAGACAAGAACTTATTGCACCACCTCTTGAAAATCAAGAAAACTATAGTGATGACGAGTGGAGGGAGATTAAAAAGCAATACAAGGAAAAACTCATTCAATCAGTAAAAAATGTATGGGGTAATAACATAAAAATTGATAAAAAAAGCGATCTTTATGTTTATTTTTACTATCATGGTTTATCACTTTTGCGTCCAGAAGGAGTATTTTGTTTTATCAATTCCAATTCTTGGCTTGATGTTGGATATGGTGCAGGACTTCAGGAATTTTTGCTTAAAAATATGAAACCTGTTTTTATCATTGATAATCTTAAAAAACGCTCCTTTAAACAATCCGATGTAAATACAGTAATTGTTTTAATTAAAAAACCTTTTAAAAAACTTGACAATTTTACTTTAAAGTTTGTTGCCTTTAAGAAACCTTTTGAAGAGGTGCTGAATGCAGAAGTTATTAAAAAAATTGAAAGAGCTGATAAACCCATATTTGATGACGAAGACTTCAGATTTTATCCCAAGACAAAAAAGGAACTGCTGGAAGAAGGCGTTGAGGTGCCAGAAAAAGATGAATTGATAAAAAGCGATTTAGAACATCTTCCATACATCGGCAACAAATGGGGTGGAAAATACCTCAGAGCACCTGAGATTTACTTTAAAATTTTGGAAAAAGGAAAAGGAAAACTGGTAAGACTTGAAGATATTGCGGAAGTAAAACGAGGATTTACTACCGGAGCAAATGAATTTTTTTATTTAAAACCCGTTGGAATGACAGTTAAAGAGGTGGTGGAAATTGCAGAGAAAAATCCTCAAGCCTTAATCAAAGTGCAAAATAGCGCTGGTTGGGAAGGAGAGATAGAAGCAGAGTTTTTGAAGCCTCTTCTTTTTTCGTTAAAAGAAATTGAAAAATACAAAGTTGAATTAGATTTATTAGAAAAATTAATTATATTCTGTTCTCAAGAAATAAAGAAAGGGAAAATATTTGAATATATTAATTGGGGTAAAGCTCAGAAAATTGATAAAAGACCTTCTGTAAGAGGACGAAGATTTTGGTATATAATACCATCAAAATCTTATCCACATTTTGTATCTAACCGGTTTTTAGGAGAGCGTTTTGGCTTTCCTGTGGTAGAAAATATTTTAGTGTGCGATGTCTTTTTTATAGGAATGTTTAAAAACATTGATAGAAACTTAGGAGTAGCTTTAATAAATAGCACAATTTCTTACCTTTCTGTGGAGGTAATAGCGAGAAAAACATACGGTATTGGCGTTGCATATATATATGGCCCTGAAATTAATAATTTACTTTTGCTAAATCCAAATTTACTTTCTAAAGAGTCAGTTACTTATTTAACAAATATTTTTGAAAAAATAAAACTCCGCCCTATTTATTCCATCTTCACTGAACTTGGTTTTGACCCAAACAAACCTATTCGTGAGCAGGAGCCAAATCCATTACCCGACCGCAAAGCCCTTGATGATATTATATTTGATGCCCTCGGCTTAACCGAAGAAGAAAGAAAAGAAGTCTATTGGTCAGTAGCTGAGTTAGTGAAGAATAGATTGGAGAAGGCGAGGAGTGTATGAATAGCAAATCCTATCAATATATTTTGGATATTTATTCTGACGAGTCTGGAGGTAGAAGATTTAAATCTCTTTCTGCTATAAGTGGATTAAAAAGTGATTTGGATGATTTATCTGATCACTTGAAAAGTATTTTGCTATCAAATGATGTTAAGGAAATAAAATTCGAGAGGGGGTTAGGACTCATTTACCCAAAATTAAAACTGCAAAGAAATTTTTTGAAGTTGCTGTTGAATTTGCTGTAAATGGAAAAATAAGAGTGGATATTATTATTTGGGATTTACAGGATAGCCGCCATTCTGTTCTAGGAAGAGATGATAAAGAAAATTTAGAAAGGATGTATTATCATCTATTGAAGAACATTACTATAAGGTGGAAAATCTTTTCTTGCAATTTTTATCCTGATGAGCATTCCGAATATGATTATCAAAAGATAATTGATTACCTCAATCGTACTAAATATCCACGTGAAGAACCGAATATTTTAAAGCTATTTCGAGAAAAAAGAATTAAGTTTAATTTTAAAGAGGTGGTCCCTCAGCAATCACATAATCAACCATTAATACAATTGGCTGATTTATTTGCTGGGTTTGGCTGTTTTTCTCGTGAAAAAGCGGTTGAATTCGGAAAATGGAAAAAACAAAAAGAAAACAGGGATTTAACTTTATTTCCTTTAGAAGAATCCACTTTTGAAGAAAAAAAGGCGTTAATAAATAGATTTGAAATCCTTTTATTTATAAAAGATTTATGTGAAAGAAATGGACTTAAGGTAAGTTTGAATACAAATAATTATTTAAAAACTTATAAAGGTGATTTACCTATTAATTTT
This sequence comes from Thermodesulfobacterium sp., assembly GCA_021163085.1. Taxonomy (GTDB): domain Bacteria; phylum Desulfobacterota; class Thermodesulfobacteria; order Thermodesulfobacteriales; family Thermodesulfobacteriaceae; genus Thermodesulfobacterium. Next base: position 4,624 of record JAGGXL010000095.1, read on the forward strand.
TGGCATTACGAACCACAAGGAGATTATGATAAAGCTCCAACCAAAGGTTAAAAATGAAAAACTATTGAACCAAGATAAAAAGTAAAATGTAAAAAATGACCTTAAACCTCAACCGCCTCGGCGAAAAGTGGCTTGAGATTAAAAAGCAAAGAATGCAAAATCTTCTCAAAATTGCCTCACCAGATGAAGCACTTTATCGGGAAATAATGCTCTCCCTTGGCTATCCAAAAAA
>JAGGXL010000031.1 GCA_021163085.1 Thermodesulfobacterium sp.
TCTCTATTTCAGGAAGAAGGTCTGCAAGTGCCCTTACTGTTGTTGATTTTGCTGTTCCTTTTTCTCCCATAATAAGAACACCGCCAATAGATGGATCTATCACATTGAGAATAAGCCCAAGCTTCATCTCCTCCTGATCAACAATAGCACAAAAAGGAAATATCATTCTAATACCTCCTGCATTTTCGATTTCCAGTATTTTATTTCTTCAGGAGTTACCACATCTATGCTTCCCCCCTGAAATTCTCCTTTTGCACCATCTATGGTTTCTTCTAACCATCCTTCTATTTCTAAATAGAACCTTTTAAGAACTTTTTTAACATCTTCTGCAGGTTCCCACAGTCCCCTTTCCCAGGCTTCTAAAAGCCTTCTTGTAATTTCTTCTAAAGCCCAGGGATTGTTTTCCTTAAAAAATTGTCTGTTTTCCTCATTCATAACAAAGGTTCTTGTAATCTCATCAAAAATCCAGTCATCTACCTCCTGGGTTGTGGCTTCCCATCCATACACCCTGCCAATTCTCTTAGATATATCTCCTGCACCTTTATAACCATGTTTTTTCATGCCTTCTATCCACTTAGGATTTAGAAGTTTGGTTCTTACCACCCTTCTTATTTCATCTGCTAAATCTCTTACTTCTATATTTTCAGGCTCTCTGGTATCTCCATAATAGGTTCTTACATCTTTCCCAGATAAATATCTAGCAGCTGCAGTCATCCCTCCATGGGTTCCGAAATAGCAGCAACATCCAAACAAATCATATTCATCTGATACAACCTTGTTGTAAGTAATATCCACAGTTTTTAAGACCTCTGCAAACTCTTTATGTCTTGCCTCCCCCCAGATGCCTTTACCATAAGCATATCCGTTCCAGTAGAGAAATACCTCTGCCAAATCCTTTTCTTCTTTCCAGGCTGAAGCATAAACTGCTAACTGAGTTCCTGCCTGATAAGTTCCAGGCATAGAACAATAAATACGAATAGTCCCTGCTCTGAAATCTCCTTTATTTTTATTCATAATTTCCAGAGTATGCTTTTTTATAAAATTCTTTTCAAGTGGTTCATCGAGGCTTGCTACCTTCTGAATAGCTTCATCTATTAATTCTATACAATTTGGGAAATTGTCTCTGGTTATTCCTGAAACCCTTATAGTCACATCAATTCTTGGACGTCCAAGCTCTTCCAAAGGTATAATTTTAAACTCTTTTATTCTTCCATTACCAAACCATACTGGTTTTACTCCTATTAAATGCATAATCTGAGCCATTCCCTCACCATCAGCCCACATTATATCACTTGCCATCCAAAAAATAGCAACATTTTCAGGATAATGCCCTTGTTCATTTAGATGTTTTACTATAAGTTTTTCTGCAAGTTTTTTTCCGATTTCATAAGCAGATTTAGTAGGAACTCTGTAAGGATCGAGACTATAAAAATTTCTTCCTGTTGGTAAAACATCATCTCTTCCGCGAGTGATAAGTCCAGAAGGACCAGCTGGGATATAACATCCGTTAAAACCATTTAATAGTGCTTCTATTTCCTTAGAATCTTCTATTCTTTGATTTAAATCTAAAATTTCTTCTTTTATTTTTTGCCACGCTGGATCATTCCAATTTATCTTTTTAAGAATTTCTTTAATATTCAAAATTTATCACCTCCTTTATTACTTCTTTTCCGATTTTATCTATCTCTTCAAGAATTGCTCCATAAGATTTTTTAGATTTTGGATCAAATTTATTTTGATTTTGTAAAAGTTCTTTTAAATCATATCCTAAAAGTTTGGCTATTTCTTTTCTTAAGGAAACTTCTTTTCCTGCATCATATCGCATAATAGCATAGATAAAATCAGCCCTTCTATCTCCTTCAGGAGGTCTTCCAAAGATGTGCATACCATCTTGAATCTGGGTATTTCTAATTAAAGAGAGTCTTTCATGGACTTCTTTCACTACTGAGTCAAAAGGAATTTCATGAAGTTCTTCGTGAGTTAATTCTGAAATAGCTAACTTTTTTCTTTGCCACTTAATTTTAATTTCCTTATCAAGATTAGACTTTTTTAAAGTTTCAAAAATTAAACGTTGAAGAATATGAAGTTTAGCTGGATCTTTAAGTTTGGTCTCTTCGTATTCCCCTATTAATCTATCAAGTTCTTCCAGTTCCTCATAAATCCCTGATTCAGTCATAACAGTTTGCATATGATCCACAAGCACAGCATAAGAGCGTCTTTTAGCAATGGTTCCTTCAGGAGGATTATCTGCATTGTATATGTAAAGATGTGGTATGGTATCTATACCAATATCAGGGAAACAAGCTGAGGACAAGGCTAACCCTTTTCCTGGTAAAAACTCTAAATTTCCGTGAGTTCCTACATGAACTATAGCATGGGCTTTAAATTCTCGGGAGATCCATTTATAAGTAGCTACATATTGATGAGGGGGTGGAACATCTGGGTCATGTAAGATCTTGCAAACTCTTCCATCACATTTTGCTCCAGCACAACCTCTTTTTGGCTGAACATGCACCGTTACATTTCCAAAGCTAAGACCTGTTACCACTATCTTCCCGTCATAAACCATAGCAGGAGGAACACTCTTTTTCCATTCTCCAGGTGGATTTCCCCAGGCTTCGCACATTCTTTTTTGAGTCTTTTCTGGAAGCTCTGAAAACCATTCTAAATACTTCTCCACTGGCACAAAAGCTATAGCTCCTCCTTTTTCTACAATCTCTTCCACTGTAGTCCATCTAAATTCAGAAATAGCTTTTTTCTGCATAATTTTTTCAATAAGAGCCTTGCCAGATTCTGGAATATTTTCTACTTTATAGCCTGCCTTTTTCATTTTACGCATAATTTGAACCACTGATTCAAGACTATCTAAATGTGCAGCACCTCCAACTGTTGCTTCAACAGAAGCACAAGGATTATTGTGTAAAACAAAAGCAATTCTTCTTTCCTCAAGAGGTGTTTTTTTAAGTTCTATCCATCTTTCTATACGAGAGACAAATTTTTTTATCCTTTCAGAAATAGGCATCCTTTTTCTCTCATCAGCCTCACCATTTACTTGAGCAGAAATAATAACAGGCTCAATTACTCCCTCAAATTCTGGAAGGGCAATAGACCATCCTATATCTAAATTAAGCTCCTCCTTTTCCCATTCTTCAATTATTTTATAATAAGAACTAACAGGACAAAAACACGGAACATTTAATTTTTTGAGAATTTCAATACCATCAAAAGCAGTTTCTTTTTTATCAAAGCTTTTTTTCCGACTTGTTCCTAAAAAGAAAGAAATAAGTTTAATAAAAGCGTCTACTCTTGAATTTCCCTTTTCATCTAAAAACCATTCTAAAACAACTTCTCCTGAACTTTTAGTTCCTAAAGCTTTATCTTTCACAGAATAAGCAAAACCTGAAATTACTTTGAAACTTTTCTTTTCAAGCTCCTCTATCAAAGTATCTTCTACCTCTGTATTTCCATTTATCCAATAATGTCTTGAAAAAAGAATTCCCACAGTGCCTTTAGCTTCCTTTCCCCCCCAATAATTTTTATACCACGATAAATACTCACCTATGGTTTTAAATAATTTTTTGGCTTCAGGATGATAAAGTGCTTCCCAGGGAACTTCCTCAGGTTCCTCATAGTCTATTTCTATGTTAAGAACTTCTTTGAGCAAAAATTTAAACATATTGGTAAGATTTTTTTCTCCATTTATAACTAAATACTTATAAGCCTTGCTTAAAATCTCTGCTGAAACATTGGATAAAAGCCAGTAAGACGGATCATGCCCAAGACAAACAATTTTAACTTTAAGTTTTTTTCCTTTTATTTCTTTTTCTAAAGCCTCCCATATTGGTTCATTAGACCGATAAAGAAAAACTAAATTAGTTTTTTCTAAATCCTTTAAAACCTCTTCAAATCTTTCATAATTTAAATTTAAAGCCCTGGCAGAATGAACTTCTATATCTATCAGATTTTTTAAATTTTTTGAGGCTTTATAAAGCATATTATAATAGGATTGCCATACTATAGCTATTATTTTCATTTTCTATGTCTCCATATTATTTATAGTTCAAAAAATCTAAAATAGGACATATTAAATTAAAACCATTGTTTTGTATTATATTAATTTTTATTCCATAAACTTCTTGTATGAGCTTTTCATTAAGAATCTGATGAGGTTTTCCCTGTGCTACTACTTTACCATTTTTAATTACTACGAGTTTATCTGCAAAAAGGCTGGCTAAATTTGGATCATGTAAGGTAACAAGAGCAGTAATTTTATTTTTATATGCAAGTTCTTTAATTTTTAAAAGCACTTTTATCTGGTTTCTAAAATCTAAATGAGAAACAGGTTCATCAAGAAGCATAAAGGGTGCAGATTGAGCCAAAGCTCTTGCAATAAGAACAAGTTGTCTTTCCCCTCCACTTATTTTGTTGTAAGGCTTATCCTTTAAGTGATAAATTCCAAGAACTTTTAAAGCTTCTTCTGCCTTTTTGTAATCTTTTTTACTTGGAGAAGAAAAAAGCCCTATATAAGGAGCTCTTCCAGTTATTACTATATCAAAAACTGAATAAGGAAAGGTAATCTCATGTTCTTGGGGAATTACTGAAAAAGTTTTAGCTCTTTCTAAATATGAAAGTTTATTTAATTCTTTTCCATTAGCACGGATATTTCCTTTATAAGGCTCCCAAATACCCATTATACACTTAAAAAGCGTGCTTTTCCCTGAACCGTTTGGACCGAGTATTACTGTAACCTTTCCCGATTCTGCTGAAAATTCTATATTTCTTAAAGTATCTTCTTTTAAATCTTTATGTCTAAAATATAATTCTTTTATTTCAAGCATACTTTATTTTCCCCAAGCTTCTTTTCCGCCTTTTTTCATGAGATATAAAAAGAAAGGAGCACCAGTTAAAGCTGTAATAATTCCAACAGGAATATCAAAATTTGTAATAGTTCTTGATATGGTATCTGCTAAGATCATATAAGATGCACCAGTTGTTAAACTTAAGGGGAATAAAATTTTATGATCAGGTCCTATCACCATTCTAACTACATGAGGAACCATAAGCCCTACCCATCCTATAATTCCACAAACTGAAGTTGCTGTAGCTACAGCTAAGGTAGAAAAAATAATAAAAATTAATCTTTCTCTTTTTACATTTACTCCCAAGAATTTAGCTTCTTCTTCTGATAAACTTAAAACATTTAGCCTCCAGCGCATTAAAAAAATAGGGAAAAGACCGATTAAAACACCTAAAAAAGCAATTTTAAAACTTCGCCAGTCAGATAAACTAAAACTTCCCATAAGCCAAAAAACTATAGCCTGCAACTTATGGGGATCAACAAGAAACTTTACTATAGAAACTAAAGCTTGGAAAAAAGCAGAAACAATTACTCCTGAAAGAATAAGAGGGAGACGAGAAATTTCCCCCTGTGTTCTGGCAATTATATAAGCTAATCCTACAGCTATAAGACCAAAAACAAATGCATTAAATTGAATAGACCAATCAGGTAAAAATCCAACTGTTATGGCACATCCAAAAGCAGCACCAGCAGAAATTCCAAGGATAAAAGGATCAACAAGAGGGTTTCTAAAAATACCCTGTAAAACTACTCCAGAACCAGAAAGACTTGCCCCTACAAGCCCAGCCAGTAACACTCTTGGAAGTCTTATATCCATAAGAATAGCTTTTTCAGGAATGTCTTTTAAATCAAAAATATGAAAAATTTCATTTAAAAAAATTTTTATAACTATAATTGGATTTATCTCGTAAGCTCCTAAAAAAAGAGAGACCCAACTTACAATTAAAGGAGAGATTAAAAAAATAATAATTTTAATACTTTTCATACTTTTTCACATAATAATAGGATATACTAAAAATTTTACGATAAAAGTCATCTGCAATTTTTTCAAAATCTATATCTTTAAAATATTCTGGATAGGTTTTCATAGCCATATAAAGAGCAACAAGAGCAACTCTTGGAGACCAGGTAGACCAATCGGGAAGTTTATAAACCTGCCTGTTTTTTACTGCCCTTATGTGTCTCCACTGTAAATTCTCAAAAAGCCAGTTTTCATTATACCCTGCATTTCCCCAAATAAAAATTACATCAGGATCCCAAATCAAAATTCTTTCTACTGAAACTTCTGCATATCTCTCTTTAATAGTAGCTGCAGGATTAATTCCTCCAACTAAGTTAATCAAATCATTAGTAATCCCAATACCAGCAGAAACCATAGTAGGTTTTCCTCCTAAATGAAGAATTTTTTTCCTTTTTTCAGGTGGAATACCGTGAATCCTTCTTTTTATAAGATTAAAAATCTTTTCCATTTTTTTGATTATCTCCTCAACTCTTTTTTCTTTTCCAAAAAGTTTACCATAAATTCTTAAAACCTGATAAAATTCTGCTAAATTGTCTGGATGGATAGTAAAAACTTTAAACCCTTTAGATTCCAAATAATCAACTACTTGGGGAACATAAGTCCATGTAATAATTAGATCAGGCTTAAGTTTAAGAATAGCCTCTATATTTAAGTTTATTCCTGCTCCAACAGTGGGTTTTTTAAGATCGGGATTTAGCTTTATAAAAGCTTTATAAATATCACAATTCTTTTCTGCCCAAACTGAAACTCCTACTACTTGATTCCAGAGATTTAAAGCAGGAATAAGCTCATAACTTATAACAATTATAGCCCTTTTTACAGGAACATCAATAATTATGCTTTCCCCCCTTTTATCAATAAAAGAATAAGGGGTAGCTAAGACTACCCCGGTTAAAAAACTGACTAAAATCAACAGACTTAGAATTTTACAGAAAGCTCTGCAAACCATGAAGCCCCAGGTGCTTTATAATATTGATAATAATCTCTATCAAAGATATTATCTCCGGAAACAGAAAGGGTCATCCATTTGTTTATCTGATAACTTGCCCTCACATCAACCACAAAGTATTCATCATAAGACCCATAAACCCCTGATTTTTTATCCTTGTTTAAATCATCGGAAAACCATTTATCCATGTATCTTCCAACAACATAAAAGGACCACTTTCCTCTCTTAAATTCTGCCCCGATATTACCCATCCAGAGCGGTGTATAGGTAAGTCTTTTTCCTTCTGTTTCAGGTTTTGCTTTATTCTCTTTTACTTCTGAATCTGTATAAGTTAAATTAGCAAAAAGTCTTAATCCAAAGTCAAATTTTTGTTCAAATCCAGCCTCAATCCCCTGGGTCTCTGCCTTCCCTACATTGATATATTGCTGATAAGTAGCATTAACTGTTTTTCTGTAAATTAAATCATCAAAATAGTTATGAAAATAGGTTAGAGAAACCTTGGCACCTTTCCAGAGTTTTTGCTCAATTCCAATATCATAGGCTATAAGAGTTTCAGGAGAAAGATTAGGATTTCCTGCATAGGTAATACCAGTCCAACTGGATGTCCAAGTTCTGTAAAGGTCATAAACTGTAGATGGTCTAAAAGCCTTTCCAATAGAACCTCTTAAGACAGTTTCTTTAAAAGGTTTATAGACTACAGCAAATTTAGGAGAAAAGGCAGATTCAGAGTTAGATTTATACTCCTTAGGATATCCAGCGGTTCCAACCTGATTAACATATCCATCCCATGTTTTCCACCAGTCCTGCCTAAATCCAACATAAACCGTTAAATTATCTCTTAAGGCTATCTCATCTTGAATATAAAAGGCAAAAGTCCTTGTTTTGCCTTTGGATTGATATTTTAAAGATACTGTTGAATCCTCATCTTTCCAGTTACTCAAATACTTTTCCTTTGTATTTGCATACTCTCTTCTATAAAACCCTCCAAAGGTTAAGATTTGATTACTAAAAATAGGTAGTGTAAATTGTAAATCTGTTGTAAAAGCATTTTGAGGAGTATTAGAAACATATCCACAATATTTTGGATTTGTTCCTGGAGGGCAACCGGTAATCTTTGCTTTTGAACCAACACTTACATACCAATCCTCTTCAGTATCAAGATAAGAAACATTTAATTCGGTTTTAATCTTATTAAGAAGTAAAGTTTCAAAATTTAAAGCATAAATATTTTGAATTCTTCCACCAGGTCCAGTTAAATAATATTTTTCTCTTGGATAATAAACAGGTTCACCTGTAGCAGTATTATAAAGATAAGTATGAGGTTTATCATAATTATATTCATAACGATTTCTCATAAAAGTAAGCCTAAGTTTTGTATTTTTATCAAATTCATATTGGGCTTTTATAGTTATACCATCATCCCACCATCTATTATCTCCTGTATCTCCTAATAAATATTTTAAATTCCCATAACGGTCATAAGTTCTTTCGTATCCACTAATTCCTGCAGGTGGGGGGCTTGAGGAAATTACAAAATTAGAAGGATATCCATTGGTATCATGTCTTCCATAGCTTATAAAAAAGCTAAATTTATCAGCCAATTTATCTCCATAGGAAATGTAGACCCTCTTTAAATCATCCATAGCATCTCCTCTATCAAAACTTGAACCATATCCAGTCTTTAAAACAATTTCTCTTTTTTCAGGCATTTTAGTAATAAAGTTAACTACTCCTCCCATGGCATATCCACCATAAAGAGAAGAAAAAGGACCTTTAACTACCTCCACTTTATCCAAATCTTCAGGGAAAAAACCTCCTAATTTTATATCACCTCCATAAGGATTATTAAAAATAATTCCATCCATCATTATTAAAGTTCTCTGTGACTTAGGAGCACCTCTCAAAGTTATAAAAGCCAGAGTATCCATAAGACCCTTTCCTCTTCTTACCATAACACCTGGTATATCATTTAAAACCTCATCAATCGTCTTTGGCTTCTTTAGCTCTATTTTCTCTTTTGTTACCACATTTACGCTTGCAGGTGCAACCTCAACCTTTTTTTCTGTCCTTGTTGCAGTAACTACAATCTCTGGTAGCTCTTTAACCTTTTCCTCCTCTTCTTTTTCTTGAGAAAAAACAGATTTGCTAAACATTAAACTCATCACAAATCCTAAAAACACCGAAGTCATGAAATACGTTTTCTTCACAACAACCTCCTTTTTATAACTTTTTTAGAATTTTTGTACGTAAAATTTTAATTTTGTCAAGATAGTATTAAAAAGTATTTCAAATAAATGTATGATTTTACTTAAAAGGTTTAAAGGAATTATTTTTTGCAGAAAATTCACCCTTTTTAAGTATTTATCTAACCTGAAATATGTAAAAAACACTACAATCTTTCAGGAAGAGGAAATTGTGAATTATGTAAAAATAAATTCGTCGTCTGTTCTTGTTTTTTTCTTAAACCTAAATTAAAATTTTTAAAATGTCTGTTAAAAATAAATGGGAAAAACTTGAAGAAGCAAGAAAGATTTTAAAACTTCCCAAAAAAACTACAAGAAAAGAAATTATTGAGCAATACAGAAAGCTTGCTAAAGAATATCATCCTGATCGTGGAGGAAGTGAAGAATTGATCAGAAAACTTAACTTTGCTTATGAACTCCTTATGGAATATTGTGATAATTACATAATTGATTTAGAATCTACAGAAAAAAGTAAATTGAGTCCAGATGAGTGGTGGTTTAAAAGGTTTGGAGAAGATCCTATATGGGGTAAAAAAGGGTAGACTATGCTAATAGTTCAGAAATATGGAGGGACATCTGTTGCTAATCTGGAAAGAATAAGGGCTGCTGCTGAAAGGATTATAGGTTATAAAAAAGAAGGGCATGATCTTGTTGTAGTTGTTTCTGCTATGGCAGGGGAAACGGATAGACTTATAAATTTAGCTCAACAGATAACAGAAAATCCTCCTTTAAGAGAACTTGACCTTCTTGTATCAACTGGGGAACAGGTTAGCTCTGCCCTTCTTTCTATAACACTACATAGTCTTGGTTACCCTTCCATTGCACTGCTGGGCTATCAGGTTCCCATTTACACTACTGATCTTTTTACTAAAGCAAGGATTAAAGATATAAAAACTGAAAAGATAAAAGAAAATCTTTCTAAAGGAAAAATTGTGATAATTGCAGGATTTCAGGGAGTAACCGAAAATGGTGATATTACCACATTGGGAAGAGGAGGTTCTGATACCACTGCGGTTGCACTGGCTGCAGCCTTGAAAGCGGATTTTTGTGAAATTTATACTGATGTAGAGGGAGTTTTTACTGCTGACCCAAGAATAGTTAGCAATGCAAGAAAACTTAAAAAGATTTCTTATGAAGAAATGCTTGAGATGGCAAGTAGCGGGGCTAAAGTGCTTGATATGCGTTCTGTTGAGCTTGCCATGATTTATAAGGTGCCGCTTGTTGTCAGATCAAGTTTCACCAATTCAGAAGGAACTCTTATAACCGAGGAGGATGAAGAGATGGAAAAAGTATTGGTTTCAGGAATTACCTATAATAGGAATGAGGCTCGTATAAGTATATATGGAGTCCCTGATAAACCTGGAGTTGCTGCGAAAATCTTTGGTCCTGTTGGAGAAAAAAGTATTGTAGTTGATATGATAATACAAACTGCTCGTCCTGATGGAAAAGCAGACATTACTTTTACTGTTCCCAAGACTGATTACAAAGAAGCTTTAAAATTAGTAGAAGAAATAGGAAAACAGTTAGGAGCAGAAAAAGTAGAAGGAGATACCAATATAGCTAAAGTTTCTATAGTTGGTGCAGGAATGAGAACTCATCCTGGAGTTGCCACTAAAATGTTTGAAACTCTTGCAAAACATGGTATAAATATTATGATGATTTCTACATCTGAGATCAAAGTTTCCTGTGTAATAGAAGAAAAATATACAGAGTTGGCAGTAAGAGCTCTGCATGAAGCCTTTAAATTAGAAAATAAAAATTCTATTAAAGAAGAAATCTAAGGTAAATGTCTGATAGAACGAAAAAAGTAGAAATTTATGATACCACTTTAAGAGACGGGGCTCAGGCTGAGGAAATCAGTTTTTCCTTAGAAGATAAAATCAGAATTGCTCTCAAATTGGATGAATTCAAAATTGATTATATAGAAGGGGGCTGGCCTGGTTCAAATCCAAAAGATTTACAATTTTTTAAAGAGATCAGGAATTACAATTTAAAACATGCACAAATTACTGCTTTTAGTAGCACTCATCATCCCAAAAAAACTCCTGAAACAGATGAAAATTTAAAACAGCTTTTACTTGCTAAGACACCCGTTGTAACCATTTTCGGGAAAACCTGGATTGTGCATGTAAAGGAAGCTTTAAAAATTGATCCAGAAAAAAATTTAGAAATTATTTCAAATTCTATAAAATTTTTAAAAGGTAATGTAAAAAAAGTTTTCTATGATGCAGAACACTTTTTTGACGGATTTAAGGATGAGCCAGATTATGCTATAGAAACGATTAAAAGAGCAAAATCTGCTGGTGCAGACTGTATTGTTCTCTGCGACACCAATGGAGGAACTCTTCCTTTTGAACTTGTAGAAATAATAAAAGAAGTTAAAAAAAGGATGGGGAAAAACTTTAAATTTGGAATTCATGCTCATAATGATTCTGAATGTGCAGTTGTTAATAGTTTAGAAGCTGTCAGGCTTGGAGCTGTTCAGGTTCAGGGAACTATAAATGGTATAGGAGAACGTTGTGGAAATGCCAACCTTTGCTCCGTTATTCCCAATCTTGTTTTAAAAATGGGGTATAAATGTAGCTGTGCAGAAAATCTTCATAAATTAACTGAAGTATCTAAATATGTTTTTGAAATGGCTAATCTTCCTCATCCTGCACGTCTTCCTTTTGTAGGGCGTTCAGCCTTTGCTCATAAGGGAGGGGTGCATGTATCTGCAGTTCTTAAATCACCGAGAACTTACGAACACATAGATCCTCTGGCAGTGGGTAACACAAGAAGAGTTTTGGTTTCAGAACTCTCAGGAAAAAGCAATATTATTTATAAAGCAAGAGAATTTGGAATTGAACTTAAGATGGATAGTCCTCTTTTGAATAAAATAGTAGAAGAAATTAAAAACTTAGAGGCTGAGGGATATGAATTTGAAGCTGCGGAAGCATCATTGGAACTTCTCATTTACAAATTAATGGGAGAACCAAAACAGTATTTTGAACTATTAAGTTATAAAGTTTTTGATTTAAAAATTGATCAAAACATTCCCAAATCAGAAGCAACTGTGCTGGTAAGAGTACCTCCAGGGGTTGGAGAAGTTGAACATACTGCTGCCTTGGGAAACGGACCAGTAAATGCTCTTGATAATGCTTTAAGAAAAGCATTGGAAAGATTTTATCCTCAAATAAAAGAAATGGAGTTAGAAGACTATAAAGTAAGAGTTCTTCCAGGACTCCCTGGAACAGCCTCAAAGGTTAGAGTTCTCATAATTTCTAAAAGCAAAAATAGAAAATGGGGAACTGTAGGGGTTTCAACAGATATTTTAGAAGCAAGCTGTCAAGCTTTAATAGATTCCTATACCTATAAACTCTTTTTGGACAAAAGAGGAAGTTAAATATTTATGCCCATCAGATTTTCTTTGGTAGGAAAAGGTGGAACGGGAAAAACTACACTTTCTGCACTTTTAATAGACTTTTTAATTCAGAAAAATAAAATTCCTATACTTGCTGTAGATGCAGACCCTAATTTCAATCTTAATGAGTTGCTCGGAAAAGATATAAAAATGACTTTAAGTGAGGTAAGAGAGAGTTTACTTAGAAATGAAACGCCAAATTTTATGTCTGGTTATGATTATGCAGAAATGAAAGTTCACCAGATTCTTACAGAAAATAAACATTATGATCTTTTAGTAATGGGATATCCAGAAACTTCTGGTTGTTATTGCCCTGTCCATAGTTTTTTATCTATAGCTCTTGAAAAACTTATCAATGCCTATACATCTGTAGTAATAGATAATGAAGCAGGAATGGAACATCTCTCAAGACTTAATCTTACTGAAACAGAACATCTTATAATAGTTTCAGATGCAAGCATAAGAGGAATTTTAACCGCAGGAAGAATTGTAGATTTAGTTAAAAATCTAAAAATAAAATCCGAAAATATCTGGTTAGTGGTAAATTTATGTCCTGAAAGAGAAAGGGAAGAATTGGAAAAATATGTAAATGAGGTTATTAAAAATAAGGAAATTAAATTTTTGGGTTTCCTTCCCCAAGATTCTACAATTTTAAAGTATGAACTGGAGAAAAAACCTGTTTTTGAATGGGAAAGTATATTAAAAACTAAGGCTTTTAAATTTTTTGAAAAACTTTTTGACTAAATAGAGAAAAAATGAAACAGAAAAAATATTTAAGAATTTATAACTCATTAACTAAAAAGATAGAAGAGTTTGTTCCTTTAAACCCTCCCAAGGTAACCATCTATGTGTGTGGAATAACTGCTTATGATTCCTCTCATTTAGGGCATACAAGATCTGCAGTGGTATTTGATGTATTTTACAGGCTTCTCAAGTATCTGGGATATGAAGTGGTTTATGTACGGAACATAACCGATATTGATGATAAAATCATAAATCGTTCAAATAAGGAAGGAATTTTCTGGAAAGACCTAACAGAAAAATATATAAAAGAATATGAAAAGATTACAAAAGCTTTAGGTCTTTTAAAACCAACCTATGAGCCAAGAGCCTCAGAACATATTCCTGAGATAATAGCTTTGATAGAAAAACTTATTGAAAAAGGTCTTGCTTATCAAAGCAATGGGGATGTCTATTTTGAAGTAGCAAAATTCCCTTCTTATGGAAAGTTATCAGGAAGAAAAATAGAGGAATTGATTGCTGGGGTAAGAATTGAGGTTTCTGAGAAAAAAAGAAATCCCTTAGATTTTGCTCTCTGGAAAAGCGCTAAGCCAGGTGAACCCTTCTGGGAAAGTCCATGGGGGAAAGGTCGTCCTGGGTGGCACATAGAATGTTCTGCTATGGCTTTAAAATACTTAGGAGAAACTATAGACATTCATGGAGGAGGACTCGATCTTATTTTTCCCCACCACGAAAATGAAATCGCTCAAAGTGAAGGAGCAACTGGTAAACCATTCGCAAAATATTTTATCCATCACGGTCTCATTACTGTTAACGGAGAAAAAATGTCTAAAAGCCTTGGTAATTTTGTAACCATGGAATATCTTTTAAACAGATTTCATCCGGAAGTAATTAAAGCTTTTCTCCTTTCTACTCACTACAGAAGCCCTTTAGACTACTCTGAACAAAACATAAAAAATATGGAAAAGGCAATTTACCGATTTTATGAAACTTTATACTGGTTAAGAAAAGCCCAACCTTTAAAAGAGGGACTTCTTTCAGAAAGGGCAAGAAAACTGGAAAGAAGTTTAAATGAATTTGAAAAAAATTTTATTTCTGCACTCCTTGATGACTTTAACACTGCTTTAGCAATGGGGCATCTTTTTAGCTTTGAAAATGAGATCTATAATTTTATAACCAAAAATCCCAATTTAACTACAGAAGAAACCCTCTTACTGGAAAAAATAGACAAAAAAATTAAGGAGCTTCCTGGTAAAATACTTGGAATTGGCGAGACTGAGCCAGAAGAGTTCTGGAAGGTAGAAAGAACAAAAAAACTGCAATCTATCGGTAAAACTTTACAAGAAATAGAAAACCTTGTAAGACAAAGAGAAAGAGCAAGAAAAGAAAAAAATTTTGCCTTAGCAGATAAAATAAGAGACGAATTAAAAAATTCTGGTATAATTTTAAAAGATACAAGAACAGAAACCTTCTGGTATATGGAGTAAAGCCTTATGATATGGTTTGATTATCTTGCTTTAGGGTTTTTAGCTTATTTTGTAATAAGAGGTCTTTTATCTGGTTTTGTAAAAGTTATATTTTCGTTTGTAGGGATGATTGTTGCTTTTCTTTATTCTGGATGGCTCTCTTTAAAAATCAGTCCTTATATTGAAAATCTTATTACTAATCATCCTAAAATACTTCCTGTATTGAGTTACATTATTGCTTTTCTTATAATTTATCTAAGCTTTGTAGTAATAGGATTTATAATTTTAAGTATTCTTGGGAAACTTGATTTAACTGTAGCAGACCATATTTTAGGTGCTTTTTTAGGCTTTATAAAAGGCATATTATTTATAACGATATTTTATATAGCCTTAGTTTTACCCTACCCTCCAAACCAGAAAGTACTAAATAAGACTATGGTTTATCCTTTAATTAAATACAGTCTAAAATTTTCCTCCCATTTTTTACCTGAAAATTGGAAAATTTTTCTTAAAAAGAGAAACATAGAAATAAGTCAATAATCAAAGAGTTCCTTTAGTAGAAAGAACCTCATTATCAACCAATTTTATGGCTTTTTTTATAGCATAAGCAAGTGCTTTGAAAACACTTTCTGCAATATGGTGAGTATTTTTCCCATAGAAATTTCTTACATGAAGGGTAAACTTTCCATTTATAGCAAACGCTCTCAAAAACTCTTCTATAAGTTCTGTATCAAAATTACCTATTTTTTCTGCAGGGAATTTTACATCATAAAAAAAATAAGGTCTTTTGGCAAGATCCACCACTGCCTGGCTTAACGCTTCTTCCATAGGAATGGTTGCCTCTCCGTAACGGGAGATTTTTTTCCTATCTTCCAGAGCTTCATCAAAAGCTTCTCCCAATGTAATACCTATATCTTCAACTGTATGATGAAAATCTACCTCCAAATCACCTTTAGCTTCTACCTGAAGTTTTATACCCGAATGATATGCAAAAAGTTCAAGCATATGATCTAAAAATCCAATTCCTGTATTTATAATATTCTCTTTTAAATCTTTTCCACTTAGATCCAGTTTCAAACCGATCTTTGTTTCCAAAGTGGTTCTTTTTTTATCTACCAATTTCATTTGGACCTCCTGCAATTTTATTCAGATTTTAAAAAGTATAAAAATTTTTTCCTAAAAATAAAGCCCGATTTTGTTAAATTAATCTATCTTAAAAAAATTTTATTTTGAATTAAGTTTATACTTGCTATGAATTATTTGTTAAATGGTTTCCTCATCTTTATAGCAAGAATCTGTGATGTTAGTCTTGGCACTATAAGAATTGTTCTCTTAGCAAGAGGTTTAAAACTTCAGGCAAGCATTATAGGTTTTTTTGAAGTTCTCATCTGGATTGTTGTTATTTCTCAAGTCATAAAGCATTTAGACCATCCTTTTTATTATGTAGCTTTTGCATCTGGATTTGCCTTTGGTAACTATGTAGGTTTATATTTAGAAAACAAACTTGCTATAGGAAATGTATTAATAAGGGTCATAACAAGAAAAGAACCTGAAAAATTATTAAATATTTTGAGAGAAAACGGATTCATTGTTACCTCAGTCAATGCTGAAGGAAGAGAAGGTCCTATTATGATATTATTCTCTGTTATAAAAAGAAAACAGATCCCCAGATTTTTAACCCTAGTGCAAAAAAATTGCCCCCAAGCTTTTTATACCATAGAAGATATAAGAGAAGTTAAAAAATATAGTGGGGAAATACAACCTCATAAAGCTGGTTTCTTAAATACATTTAAAAAATTTTTTTTGATAAAAAGGAAATAGTTACAGTTCTACTTTAAATTTTGGATAACTATCTATTATTTTGATTTTTGGATAGTCTATCTTTTTCAAAACCAAACCCTGAGGGGGTGCAGGAGGTGGAGCAACTTTTCTGTCTCTTACTTCTAAAATTTTCTTGAAATCTTCTACTGTAAGATTTCCCTTCCCAACCTCAACCAGAGCACCAACTATGTTTCTTACCATATATCTCATAAATCCTCTACCTATTATTTCAAAAGCTATCATATGTTTTCTTCCGGGAACTCTTTTAAATTTGGCATCATATATAGTTCTTATAGTAGTTTTTATATCTGTTCCTGACTTTCTAAAGCTTGCAAAATCTTTTTCTCCTATAATCAAAGGTAAACAGGCTTTCATAGCAGATAAATCCAATTTTTCAGAAACCCACCAGGAATAAAGCCTTACCAAGGGATTTCTTACGGGATAGTTGTAAATGTAATAAATATAAGTTTTCTTAAGTGAATCTCTTTGAGAATGAAACTTAAAATCCACTTCTTCAACTTTCCAGATTACTATATCCTGAGGAAGCATTGCATTTACTGCCCTGAAAATGATTTCAAGTGGTCTATCTGAAGTGGTCAAAAAATGTGCAGTTTGATAAAGGGCATGAACCCCTGTATCTGTTCTTCCTGCTGATTTAAGTTTGACTTTGTGTCCCAAAATCTTGGAGAGTGCGTCCTGAATTATTCCCTGAACAGTAGGACCTTTAGGTTGAATTTGCCATCCTAAATAATTTGTCCCATCATAAGCTATAAATATGCGAATATTTCTTATGTTTATTTCATTCATAAATTAAAAGCCTTCTTTATTTCCTCTGTAAAACTATCAAAATCACCAAGATGATCTTTGAAAACTTTAAAAACAATCTTATCACTTACAGTATCATAGATATGAATAAGCAAATTCCTGAATTTTGCCATATTCTTATACTTCTCCAAATTTTCTTCAGACACTATTCTATTTTCCTCCAAAATCTCAAAACAATCTGCATAAGAATTAGGCTCTCTTAAATTTAATCTACTAACTATATGTTTACATACGTCTATCATTTGCTGGATTGCAAGCTCCAGGTTTCTTTCTATAAATCGCTTTATTACTATATTTTTTTGAAACTCCTCAAAGCTAAGCTCTTTAATATTTTTGAGTTCTTCCATATATTGCTCTATTTTTTTAAGCTTATTTTTTACTAAAATTTTATCTATCATTTTAGTCTACATATTTAGAATATCCCGTAATATCTAAATATTCTTGGTAATCATCTATAGTATTTTCTCTAAATTTGCTATATACTAAAAAATCTTTTATAAAAAGTTCTTTTCTATTTTTCATTACTTGATGTCTTAAAAGCGGATTTGCCTCATTTAAAACTACAATTTCTACTTCCCTTTTTATCAAATCACTAAGTTTTTGCATAAGAGATAAAAGCTCATATCCTGAAACAGGATTCTTTACATAAATAGCTACATCTATGTCACTATTTTTTCTAAGCTTACCAGTTGCTGCAGAACCAAACACTAATGCAAATACTATATTAGGATCTTTTTCTAAAAAATTTTTTATTTTCCTGAAAATATTATCCAAATTTTCTTGTGTTTGATGAGGCATGTTAGAGAGTTATTTTACACAAACAAGGGTGTTTTTGGAAGTCCTGTATCTTCAGGAAATCCAAACATAAGATTGAAATTCTGAATAGCCTGTCCACTTGCACCTTTTATTAAATTGTCTATTACCGAAACGAGTATTCCCCATCCTCTTTTTTTGTCTTCAAAAATTCCTATTTTACAAAGATTTGTTCCTTTAACCTCCGCAATCCTTGGAATTTTACCTATAGGAACTATCTCTACAAAAGGACTTTCCTTATAAAATTCTTTCAAAAATTTATAAATTTTTTCTGCTTCTGTTTTAAATTTCACATAAATAGTTGAAAAAATACCTCTATTTATAGGTAAAAGATGTGGTGTAAAAATAGTTTGAATTTGTTCATCAGAAAACAAATTTAATTTTTCTTCTATCTCTGGGTTATGTCTATGTGAAGCAATTTTATAAGCCTTAAAATCTTCATTGACCTCACAGAAGCTATAATAATTTTCTGCTTTTCTTCCTGCTCCAGAGGTTCCACTTTTAGAATCAATAATAATTGGTTCTTTTTCAATTAAATTATTTTTTAATAAAGGAATTAAAGGTAATAAGACCGAGGTAGGATAACATCCTGGATTGGCAACAAGCTCTGCTTTCTTGATTTTCTCTCCAAAAATCTCTGTTAATCCGTATACTGCTTTTTCACAGAGCTCTGGATAGTTATGCTTTATATTATAAGTGTTTTCATAGCTCCTTGAATTTTTAAACCTGAAATCTGCTGAAAAGTCTATAACTTTTACCCCTCTTTGTAAAGAAGAATAAGCCATTTCTTGAGCCTTTCCTGAAGGAACACAAAGAAAAGCAACCTGAACTCTTTCTGCTATTTTTTCAACGACAGGCTCCTCAAAAACAAGCTCAGCATACTTACCGCTCCAAGCAAAAACTTCTTTTAGACTTTTACCTGCTTTTTCTCTTGAAGTAATAACTGAAATTTCAAGATAAGGATGATTTTCAGAAAGCCTTATAAGCTCTAAACCCGTATATCCGGTTGCTCCAATTACAGCTGCTTTGATCACGAAAGATTAACTTAACGCTTGGAGTATTGTTGTCCTCTTCTTGCTCCCCTAAGTCCGTATTTCTTTCTCTCCTTTTCACGGGGATCACGAGTAAGAAATCCTGCCTTTTTAAGTACAGGCTTTAAATCAGGCATGTAAGAAACCAAAGCTTTCGCAATTCCATGCCTTATAGCTTCTGCTTGTGCAGATTTTCCTCCACCCTCAACTGTGCATTTTACATCAAATTTTCCGAGAAGATTGCTAATTCTAAATGGAGCAAAAATTACATCTTCTGCAACAATGTGGTCATAAAAATATTCTTTAAATGGCTTATCATTCACTATAATTTGCCCATTTCCGGGATATATCCATACCCTTGCTACAGATGCTTTCCTTTTCCCAGTAGCATAAATCCTTTCCATATATTCTCTACCTCCCTCAGATTTCTAATGGCTTAGGATTTTGAGCCAAATGTGGATGATTTGGTCCTGCATATACCTTAAGCTTTTTTAAAAGCTTTTTCCTCATTCTATTTTTGGGAAGCATTCTTTTTACTGCCAAGTAAATCAACTGTTCAGGCTTTTTTTCCAAAAGCTTACGAGCAGTTTCCAGTTTTAATCCCCCTATATATCCAGAATGGCGCCAGTAAACTTTTTGATCAAGTTTTTTTCCAGTAAGTTTTATCTTTTCAGCATTAACTACTACTATAAAATCAGCTTGGTCAATATGGGGAGTATAATCAGGGCGATGCTTTCCCTGTAACATGTAAGCTAATTTGGAAGCAAGTCTTCCCAAAACTTTATCCTTAGCATCAATTATATACCATTCTCTATTAACTTCTTCTTTTTTAACCCATGGAGTTTGGGGCGTAAATACAAAACTCATAAGTTTATCTCCCTCCTCTATATTTTCACAAAAAGCATTCCTAACTTTATAATAAATTAAAAATATGTCAAGTTTCTACTCAGAAGATTTTGTCTGTTCTACTAAAAGCTTCATCTTTTCCATAAAACAGTTTAAAACTTCTAAATTCGTATCATCAGGGCTACCAAAAATAGCAAACCTATCTATCCAAGGTTTTGGATACTCTTTTACTTTACATACTTCCATGTAACAATACCTTTTTTTATAAGAATCCACAATTGTTATAAATAAGTATTTTCTACAGGAAAGTCTATCCTGAAAATGAAATTTTTCTTCATCATTTAAAATGTCCAAATAAA
>JAGGXL010000068.1 GCA_021163085.1 Thermodesulfobacterium sp.
CCCCAGGATTACCTTTAGCTCCAATTCCTACAGGCCAATTTACTGCTGTTCCAGCTCCTACTTTTTCTTTCCATTCGGAACAGGCTTTACTTAAATAAGTAGTAAAAAGCCATGACGTTCCAGAGGCATCGGATCTTCTTACTACTATAATAGGAAGGTCAGGAAGATTTACTTTTGGGTTTAGTTTTTTCAAATAAGGATCATTCCAATTTTTAATTTTACCTAAGTAAATATCACATATTGCTTTATGATCTAAATTTAGAGAAAAATCTTTTGATCCTGGCAGATTATAAGTGATTACTACTGCACCAATTATATCAGGAAACTGAACCAAGTTGTATTTTCTCAATTCTTTAGAAGTTAAAGGTTTATCACTTGCTCCAAAATCAACAATTCTTTCTTGAGCCTGCCTTATTCCGCCTCCAGAACCTATACCTTGATAATTGATTTTTACTTTAGTTTGTTTATAATATTGATAAGCCCAAGCTAATATTACAGGTTGAGGGAAGGTTGCTCCAGCTCCTGTTAACTCAGTAGCTTGAGAAAAAGAGTTGTTTAGAATACTAAACATTATAACTAAAAAGCATAAAAATTTTAAAATTAAGCATCTCATCTTACCACCTCCTTAATTAAGATTTTTGGAGAGAATATAAAAAAGTAACTTTAAAAAAGTGTTAAAAGAATGTTAAAAATAGGTTAAAAAAATTGATAGAAGATGGGAAAAGTTTTAATAGTGGAAGATGATAAAGAGATAGGAAAACTTCTTTCAGAGAGTTTTTCTTCTCAAGGTTACAAGTGTCATATAGTTGGTTCTTTATCAGAAGCTTATACTTATCTTTTATCTTCTTCGGATTTATCACTCATTATTCTTGATCTTATTCTTCCAGATGGTGATGGATTAGGGCTTTTAAAATATCTTCGGTCGGCTCTTAAGTTTAAAAATTTACCAGTAATTATAATTTCAGCCAGAGGCGGAGAACTTGACAGAGTTTTGGGGTTAGAATTGGGAGCGGATGATTATATTATCAAGCCTTTCAGTGTAAGAGAAGTTATAATAAGGGCTAATAGAATTTTAAAAAAGGATTTAGAATCAGAAGAAATTTTAAACTATGGTCCGCTTAAGATTGATAAAAAGAAAAAGGTTATTTTTCTAAAAGAAAAACCCTTAACTTTAACTCCTACAGAATATAAAATTTTAGAATTTTTATTGAAAAATTCAGAAAGGGTAGTAGGTAGAGAAGAGCTTATTAGAATAATTTGGCCTGTAGAAAAGGAGTATTATTCAAGGGTTTTAGATGCTTACATTTGTAGGTTAAGAACAAAATTAGGTGAATATGGAAAAATCATAGAAACTGTTAGAGGTTTTGGATATCGTTTAATTCAGATATAAAATGGAAAGTTTCAAATTTTTATCGATTCTTTTAATAATATGCTTTTTAGTTATTCTTTTTTTATTTTTTAAAAAAATCTCAAAAGTTCAGAAAGAAAATAAACATTTAAAAAGAGAACTTAATTTTTGGACAGAGCTTTTTTCTAATTATCCTTTTCCTTTTTTTATAATTGAAAAAGAAGAAATAAAATGGCAAAACAAAAAAGCTCTTGAAATTTTAGGAGATCTTAGAGGAAAGAAAAAGGATCACATTGAGTCATTTTTAAAAAATTCTTATTGGGATGCTCAAATATTTTTTCTTCCCTCTGGGTTTACAGCTTATCTTTTGCTTGATAAGAGAGAAGAAAAAATTCTAAAAAGAAGTTATGAGATAGCACTGGCTTATCTTTCTCATGAATTAAAAACTCCTTTTACCATGATAAAAAATTATGCAGAAAAACTGGGAGAAGAGATAAAAAAGAACGGGTCTTTAGATATAGAGTATTTTGAAAAATTTAAAAATTCTTTGGAAAGAGTTGAAAGATTAATTTATAAGCTTTTTTCATCATTAGAATATTTAGTTAAGGATTTAAAAATAAAAAAAGAAAAGTTTCTTTTAAATGAGGCCATAGAGGAGGTAATTTTTTGGGTGAAACCTCTTTGTGAAGATAAAAATGTAGATTTAGAGGTGGATATAGCAGAAGATATAGAAATAGAAGGTGATAAAGAGTGGTTGATGCAGGCAATTTTAAATCCTTTAGAAAATGCTATTAAATTTTCTCCATCTGGAGGAAAGGTATTTTTAAAAGTTTATCGAAGAGAAAATGAGTGGATAAATATTTTAATAAGGGATATGGGCCCTGGTGTATCTTCTGAAGAATTACCATTTTTAGGAATGCCCTTTTTTAAATCAAGTGCTGAAAAAGGGCTTGGTTTTGGGCTTTTTCTTACTAAAAAAATATTAGAAGCTCATGGCGGAAAACTTAAGTTTAATCTTCCTTCACAAGGTGGCTTGGAAGTTTTGATGGAAATTCCTTATAATTTATAAAAATAATATTTTTGCTTTTTATTCTGAAAATGGTTTATCCCTTTGACAATTACAAGGTCTTAAGCTATATTCAAAAATTTATAAAAAAAGTTAATAAAAATTATGGAACTTAAAGATATCCAAAGTTCAGCTCCGGAAAATAAAATACCCTTAGATAAGGTTGGAATTAAAGGATTTAAATATCCCATAACAGTTTTGGATAGAAAAAAGGGTTTTCAGCACACCATAGCAGAAATCAATCTTTATGTAGATTTGCCTGAAAAATTTAAAGGTACTCATATGAGCAGATTTATAGAGGTTTTAAATGAGTTCGGTAGAGAAATTCACATAAAAAATATAATGAAACTTTTGAAAAATTTAAAGAAAAAGCTGTCTTCAAAATCAGCGCACATAGAAATGTATTTTCCTTATTTTTTAGAAAAGAAAGCTCCTGCAACAGGTATAGCATCTCTTATGGAATATCAAGCTTTTGTAATAGCTTCTCGTTTCCAAAGAAAAAAAGATTTAATAGTAGGGGTAGAAGTTCCAGTTATGACACTTTGCCCATGTTCTAAAAGCATAAGCAAATACTCTGCACATAACCAAAGAGGGAAAGTTACCATTAAAGTTAGATTTAAAAAGTTTATTTGGCTTGAGGAACTCATTGAAATTGCTGAAACCTCGGCATCAAGTCCGGTTTATTCTCTTTTAAAAAGGCCTGATGAGAAGTTTGTTACAGAATTTGCTTACGAAAATCCCAAATTTGTAGAAGATGTGGTGAGAGAAGCTGCCAGGAAGCTTTTGGAACATCCAGAAGTTACTTGGTTTTCGGTTGAGGCAGAAAACTTCGAATCAATCCACGCTCATAATGCCTATGCTTTCATAGAAAAATTAAAAACTTAAAATCACTCTACCTTATCACACTTGTATAATTTATCAAAAGATAAAAAATAAAAAAGTTAAAAAAAGAAGGTAAGAGGTATGTGGTGGGGGAAGCAGGTTC
>JAGGXL010000065.1 GCA_021163085.1 Thermodesulfobacterium sp.
ATCCAGTGTATACTCCCAAAACACACCTTCCGGTATACGGTTTGGAAATTCTCAAAAAAGAACATCCTGACTTTGTTTTGGTATTTAGTTATGGATATCTGTCTGAAATAAAAAACGAATTAAAAAAACTTTTTGAAATTGACGAGAAAAAAGTTCTTTCTTTGTTAGAGTTATCGTAGAATCTGTATGTAATTTCTTGGTTATAAACTACAACTTGGTAAATTAAAAATCAAAATTTGATTTTTCTTAAATTTACCCTGTCTTTACTTTAAACTTATCCTTTTTCTTTCCGATAAAAAGTATAGGAGATTTAAAAAAATAAAAATTTGTAAGGAAAAAAGATTATGAAAATTTTTGCCATAATTCAGGCACGAAAGAACTCCTTAAGATTTAAAAATAAGGTTCTTTCACGACTTTGTGAACTTACAACCTTGGAACATGTCATTATTCGAACACTCAGGTGCAAGTTAGTCGATGTTACGGTGATTGCAACCACGGAGAGAAAAGAAAACGATGAAATAGCCCAGATTGGTAAAAAATGGGGAATAGAGGTCTTCAGAGGAAGTGAAGAGCCCTTAACCCGTTTCTTTGAAGTTGCCCGGATTTACAGGCCGGAACATGTCATTCGAATAAAAGCAGATTGCCCCGCATTAGATTCGGAGGTGGTTGAGATTGCCATTACCTCTCATCTTTTCAAAAATGCTCACTATACTACGAATACACTTCAGCGCACCTATCCGTTGGGCTATGATGTGGAAATTTTTTCTTATAAAGCCCTGGAATGGCTCTACCTCAATTCCCTTCACCCTGTTGAAAGAGAACACATAAGTCTTAAATTTGAAAAGTTTTGTCCTTTTCCCGTTAATCACCTCAAGTGCAGGGAAAATTTTTCCGGGCTTCGTCTGACCATTGATTACAAAGAGGACTACGAAGTTATGAAGGTTCTTTTTGAAAATCTATATTCCGAAACCCCCTTTTTTGGTTTTAAGAAGGTGAAGAAGTTCTTTAAGGAATGTCCCGAAATATTTAACCTGAATTTTCACATTTCACCAAATGCCGGGGTTTTGAAGGATTTTGCAAAATGTACTCAAAATTTAGAACGGGAATAAAAATTGCTTAAAAATTTTAAAAAATAAAAGGAAACAGGTGATAAAAATGAAAGTAGTAATACTTGCAGGAGGATTTGGAACAAGGCTTAGCGAAGAAACTCATCTTAAACCTAAGCCGATGGTAGAAATAGGAGGAAAGCCGATTCTGTGGCATATTATGAAGATTTATTCTGCTTATGGATTTAATGAATTTATTATATGTCTCGGTTACAAAGGGTATATGATTAAAGAATTTTTTGCAAATTACTTTCTTTACATGGCAGATGTAACAATTGATCTCACAAACAACAATATAGAGGTGCACAACGCAAAAGCAGAGCCCTGGAAGGTAACTCTGGTTGATACAGGACTTTATACTCAAACAGGTGGAAGAATAAAAAGAATTCAGCCTTACATAGGAAATGAAACTTTTATGTTAACCTATGGAGACGGGGTTGCAGATGTGAATGTAAAAGAACTTTTAGAATTTCACGAAAGACACGGTAAGTACGCTACGGTTACCGCTGTTCAACCACCGGGAAGATTTGGAGGATTAATATTAAATGGAGGAGAAAAGGTACTTGCTTTCAAAGAAAAACCAAAAGGAGATGGTGCCTGGATTAATGGAGGTTTTTTTGTGCTTGAACCAGAAATTTTTGATTACATAGAAGGAGACGATACTCCTTGGGAAAGAGAACCTCTTGAAGCACTTGCTAAAGAAGGACAATTGATGGCATATAAACATAGAAGATTTTGGCAATGTATGGATACATTAAGAGATAAAAATTATCTGGAAAAACTTTGGAATTCTGGAAAAGCTCCCTGGAAAGTTTGGAAAGATTAATTTTTTTCTTTGTATCCTTTTCCAGCCCAACCTTCTTCAAAAATGGGCCTGTTGATTTCGTCAAGAATGAAGAGCATTTTTTGGTGAAGGTCGCTTAATTCCCTCTGAAGTTTTTCTTTCTTTTCCTTATGACCATCCGATGTGGTTTTTACCTCTTGCTTTAAAGCCTGATACCGTTTACATAATTCTTTTGCAAGGTAAACACTTATTCTGACTTGTTTAGCTACTAAGGGATCGTCAATAAGGTCCGCCATGTGTAAAATAATTTCCCAGCCCTCATCGGGACGGGGATTTCTGGTATAAACTCCTATTCTTGAAGAGATCATTTCAAACAGAAACCTATCCCAGAGATTATAGCCGTGGTACTTGAAAAAGAGGGGCTTAAACTTTTCAGGAAACAGTTGAAGATCAAACAACTTTTTAAGTTCTTTTACGAAAAGAAAATACCTCCAGCCTATGTTTTCTTTTTCCCATCTTTCAGCGTCTTCCGTAGTTTGAGGTTCTATAGGCTCTGCTACAGGATAGTCAATTACTATAGCGGGAAAATAGTAAGTAAAATAAAGAATTAAAAGTACATGAGGAAAGGCTGTTTTAATAAATTCCGGATAATAAGGACAGTTTTTTTGAATGGTTAATCTATTCAGACTATCCAGGTACTTTTCAACCAGTTCCTTACCACAGATTACAGAAGTAAACCAGCCTACAAACTGAGCAAATCCCATCAAGTTAAAAAATTCTATCACGGTTCCATAATAAATTTTGTAGCTGTGAGGCGTTAAACCGCTGTGTCCTGCATGAATAACGGCACAATTCTCAGCTTCTTTAGAATTTAGCACCTTCCACACGATAGGAAGTGCATCTTTCAACAAAATGTCGTCATCCCCCCAGACCCACACAAACTCCGCTTCTACTTTTTTTAAAACTTCCTCTGGTATGGGTAGCCATTCTTCTACGCTACACCATTTTGGATATCTGTAGGTTACTAAGAAGGGATATTCTTCTTTGAGATTCTTTAATACCTTAGGAGTTTCGTCTGAAGAGTGGTTGTCAATTACGAAAATGACTATATCTCTTTCTATACCAAACTTTTTAACCTCTTCGGCTATTCTTCTCACGCAAATTTCAAGTTTTTTTGCTCTGTTCCAGGTTCTTATCTGAAACCTCAGTTTTTTCATTATTTTTTCTCCTCCTTTCCCCACATAATTTCTACTGCTGAATACTGAATAGTTCTTCTTATTACCTCTTCCCAGTTATACTCGGTTTTTCCTTTAGCTGCCAGGGCACATTGAAAATTTCCCAGAATTCTTGCATTAAGAGACAGACTCTTGAAAGCATCCAAAACGATTGCCTGAGCAATTATTCTGGGTAGTAGTATCCTTCCCAATTTTTTATCCCTCAACTCCACCTCTTTAATTGAGGCTCCCTCGAGAATGGTTCCAGGAAGTATAGGTTCCGTAAATATAACGACTTCTGAAAAACCGGCCTTTTTTAAAGCGTAAAACAGAGTCCAGGGTTTCCAGCGGGTTAGATGATTGGGAGGATAATTCCCGTACCACCACTTATATTTTTTGTAGCTGAATGCTTGATGTTCAAACTTAAAATGAGCCGGAAAACTTATACAAAGAATTCCCCCTTCCTTAAGGAGCTCAAATGCCTCTTTTAGAAACTTCATTGGCTCTTCTACATGTTCAAGAACTTCAAAAGCAGTGATAACCTTATAGGGACCTTTAAAATCTTCAGGAAGCTCCTTAAAACTTAAAGCCTGCACCACATTAAGACCAAATTTTCCCCTCGCAATTCTTACAGCCTCTCCCGAGGCTTCCATCCCATAGGCATTAAATCCGAGTTTTTCAGCAATTAAAAGAAAATAACCGGTGCTACATCCCACATCCAAAAGTTTCTCTTTTTCTTTATTTTTAATTACCCGGAGCAGAGGTAAAAATACATTTATTCTGGGAAGTTTTTTCCACCCCTTTACAACCTCTTCTTTTTCTGCCTTTTCTAACTCCACATGGCTTTTATATCCGGCTCCGGGATCAAACTGGAGTAGGTCTCCATATCCTTCTTTATAGGCTGTTTCATAATTCATTGCTTTCAGAGGATAACCAAACTGAAGACCACAGGAGGGACATTCAAAAATTCTTCTTTGATTAATTATTTCAAAGATACTGAAGTGTCCGGCATAGTCACAAACAGGACATTTTTCAGGTCTGGGATAGTTTTTCTCACAGGCAAGCTCTGCGTCCTTCAGGGCAAAGTAAATTACCTTAGGAGGAATGCTTTCCAGACAGGGGCTGTAAAACTGGTGTTTAATTTTGGCCTCCCTGCACGGTTCGTTTATGGCGTGTATTCTGCAGGGTGATTTACAGGTCTGTCCCGTGTAATTTGGACGAACCGGGATGACCGTAGGGTATGTCTCGCATCTCAGCTCCGGCTCAATAGCTCCTGAAATTAAAACTGCGGGTTTTTTGAGCCCTCCTGCAATGTGAAGTGTGGCGGTGTCCGCAGTGATCACCGCGTCAGATAGATAAACTGCTGCAACGAGGTAGCGTATGTCCTTCATTAAGTAGGAAAGATTGGCAGCCTTTATTCCGTAAACATCGAGGGCTATCTCTACAGTTATGTCTTCTTCTGGCAGACTACAAATAATAGGTGTGTATTCTTCCCAGATTAAATCTTCTATATCTTTTAGAAGCTTTGGAGGTAAAGTTCTGTGAATAGATGAGGCAAGATAGTGAAAAAGAAGCACTTTATTTTTACCTGAAAGCTTTTTTATCTCCTCAAAAACAGGTTTTAATTCTTCAACTACTGAAGGATCTACATAAACATCTGGGGTTTCATCTTCTGCAAAATAAAGCCTGAATTTCCAGAGAAACCACTTTACCATGTTTAAATTGTCAAAAGCTGGAGTATTAACCATTTCAACTGCCTTAATCATATAATCAGCTTTAACTATCTTTTTTATTGGTGCGGGGTGAGGAAGAAGTTCATCTATATAAGAAAGATTTTCAAGCACTGGTCGGGCTCTACCTGAAACAGCTACCCAGAGCTTGCATTCAGGATACCTCCTCTTAACCTCACGCAGGGCAACCGTTGAACAGAGAACATCTCCAATTGCACCCTGCATAAAAACAAAAAGAGTTTTGCCATTTAAGTCCTCTCCATCATAAAAGGGAGGAAGCACTGTGTTTGTTTTTTCAAATTTAGCCTGAATTTCTTTGGGAAGAAGAGCAAAAACATCATTAGCAAAAAGAAGTTTTTCTTTTGGTTTTAAATTAAAATTATATCCATTGAAAGAAAACTTTAGTTTCTCTTTTGCCTTAACTGTTATCATTTGTTCTTCTCCTTTCCAAATAGTTTATTGACTTTTGCTTAGTTTAAATTTATAATCTATAAAAATCAACAATTTTAAGCATTTAAAAGCAAAATTTATGCCATTTTTAGCACTTGATTGCGAAGGTCCTTTAACTCTTAATGACAATGCTTTTGAGTATTCCCAGGCTATCATTCCAAAGGGTGACAAATTTTTTACACAAATTTCAAGATTTGACGATTATTTGGCAGATATAAAAAAGAAAGAAGGCTACAAAGCCGGAGATACTTTAAAGCTTATCCTTCCTTTTTTAAAACTTTTTGGTGCTGATAATAAAAGTTTAAGAGAATTTTCAAGAAAAACTCTTACATTTTTACCCGAAGTCCCTGAAACTTTGTCTAAATTAAATAAAGTTTTACTCACTTTTATAATAAGCACGAGTTACAAGCCTTATTTAGAAGCACTTTGTGAAGTTACTGAATTTCCCATGGAAAATGTTTTTTGCACAGAGGTTGACTTTGATAAAGTAAAACTTTCATCTTCAGAAGCTAAAGTTTTAGAAAAGCTTTATGAAGAAATAATTAATATGCCTCTTATAGAATTACCCAAAGATGCAAAAAAACCAGAGGATTTATCTTCAGAACTTTTAAAGATATTAAATCGCTTGGAAGAAATATTTTTTGATATAATCTGGAATATGGATATAGGTGTTTTTTTGAGAGAAGTAAATCCTATTGGAGGATTTGAAAAAGCAAATGCCTGTGAGAAGATTTCAAAGGAGTTAGCTATTTCTCTTTCAGAGGGATTTTATGCAGGAGACAGCATAACTGATACTCAGGCATTATCTTTAATTAAAGAAAATAATGGAATTTCTCTCAGTTTTAATGGAAACAGATA
>JAGGXL010000042.1 GCA_021163085.1 Thermodesulfobacterium sp.
ATAACTCCAAGTGTGCTTATTGACTATGTGCAGAGTATAGAAGGAGTCAAGCGTGTAGAAGTAGAAAGCCCAGTTTATCAGAAGCTTGAAGCATGGCAGGTAGCAAGGGAGACTGCTATCTCCATAACCTATGGAGGAATAGAAGATGTTTAAAGAGCTTCTTCCTCCATCAATAGTTGGTGATGAGAAAATCAAGGCATTTGCAGAGGCTTTTGAGGAGCAGTTTGATAAGCTTTACGCACTAACAGATATTCCTTGCATCTTTCCTCGCATAGACGAGCTTCCTGAACCTGTGCTTGACCTCCTTGCCTGGCAATTTCATATTGAGGGCTATAAGCTTGCTCAAACTATTGAAGAGAAACGAAATCTTATCAAAAACGCCATAGAACTTCATCGGTATAAAGGCACGAAATATGCTGTTAAAAAAGTACTTGAAGCATTAAAACTGACAGGAGAAATCAAAGAATGGTTTGAATACGAAGGGGATCCATACAGATTTAAAGTTTTTGTTAATTCTATTAGCGAAGAAGAGTTATATAAAAAGCTTATAGACTTAATAAATCAATATAAGAACCAACGTTCATGGTTAGATGCAGTAGGGCTCCACAACGAAATTGAAGACAATGTTTATGTTGGCTCTGCTCTTAACACTGGGAAAACTTATACAGTAAGTTTGCATATAGACCCTAAAATAGATTTTATACAGCTATATTACGGTAGCGTTTTGAGAACATCAAAAACATCCGTTGTAGGGGTGAATCAACCTACTATTAATACAGCACCAGTTGAGACTTTTGTAGGAATCACTTATAGGGTTGCTTGTACTATAACAATCTCTGCAGGAGGAGTTAACTAATGGCAGATTTCAAAGGAACAGTACTTACACAAGCAGGTAGAAATATTTTAGCTAAAGCCCTTACGGGGGCACAGCTTCAGTTTACAAAAGTACAGTTGGGTGATGGAGTTTGGGATGAGAGTATTAATCCTGAAGACTTGACCGCTTTGGTTAGTAGTAGAATAGATCTTCCGATCAATGATATTGAAATCACAGGGGATGGAACAGCACGCATTAGAGTGCTGTTAACCAATACAGGGTTGACTGAGGGCTTTTTTACTCGTGAGCTCGGAATTTTTGCAAAAGACCCCGAAACAGGAGAAGAGACTTTATATGCTGTCTCGTATGCCGAAAATCCTGACTTTATCCCTTCTGATGGTGTTACTAAAGTTGAAAATATTTTTGATGTATATACAGTTATTTCAAATGCTCAAAATGTTACAGCTGTTATTTCTGATACAGTAGTTTTAGCCACTAAGCAGGATATAGAAGAACACAATCAAGATCCTAATGCTCACAACGGCCTGATTAACGCTGACAAGGTGGATGATTTTGATGCCAGTCAAACTCCTACTGCAAATACTATTCCTGTTCTAAACCCAAGTGGCCAGCTTTGGCTACCTTTTAATAGTGTTCCGATACTTGTTAATGGGCAAGACTTGATGCATAGAGAGTTTTATGTTGATGCTGAAAATGGGGATGATAATAATGATGGTTCTCAATCGGCTCCGTTTAAGACATTGAAAAAAGCAATTGATAGTGTGCCTAATGGAGGGGCAGTTTGCATTTATCTTTATTATGACCAGATATATGAAATAGATTGTGATATTGATCTTAATAATAATATTCTTGTTTTTCGAACTACTGGTAGTGGAACGAATAAGCCAAAGATATATTTTAGGAATTATGTAAGTAGCAATTTGAATTGGACTCACCAGTTTAAATGCAGAGGGGCTTGTAGTATTGATATTATAGATGTGGATCTAGAAATGGAGGCTCAAGATTCTGCTTATTCAGATAGTGTTTGGTGCGTTGCTATTAGTGGAAGATTTGCTATGTTAGTGCAAGTGAGAATTTCTAATTCTACAATTGTTATTCGTGGCTTGGGATTTTTATCTGGAAGAGACTGTGGATTTGCTTCTATAGGTGTAAGTGGTTGTAATATAATAGATGAAAAAGGAGCTCTTTTGCATGTAGTAAATGGAGTTGGTGCGGTTGTTAATATTGATTCAGGTATTACAAATGGGGGTTGGGTAAATGGGCTTATTAAAGATACCAATGGAGTTCCAAGAAATGTCATTTCTAATATAGTTCTATAGAGGAGGACTGAATGATTAGAATAATTAAGCTTGGCGATTTAATTTACGAAAACATAGAACCTTATTATTTAGACGAAAACGGTAAACAAATATGGCAAATTCCTAATGATGTTAACAAATTAAAACAGGCTTTTATAGATACAGTCAAGTGGCAAGCTAATATGAAACTAAAAGAAACTGACTGGGTAGTAGTTAAGTGTATGGAGCTTAATTTAGACCCTGCTACAGAATATCCTGATGAAGTAGCTCAAAGGCGGGCTATAAGAAATTGGTGCAATCAAAAGGAAAAAGAAATAAATGCTTGCTCTACTGTAGAAGAACTATTAGCTTTAGATGTAAAGATACCTTATTAGCAGAAGTATAGGAAATGAAAAAGTATTTTCATAAAGCCGAATTCCCAGAACATTCTGAGCCACCAGACTGGTGGTGGTTCGGGAAAAACGGGTTTGGTAAACTTATGTGGTCTATCTTTGGGAACTCTGACGACCCTGAGCCGATAGATAAATTTTATCCTTCAGATTGGTCTCAGACAAAAAAGAGGTTGCACTGGTATTTTGTGAGAAACCCTCTGCATAACTTTGATTTTTATGTAATTGGTTTCAGGGACCATGATCGGGTTATCTATGGCAAGGAGCCTACGAAGGTATTTATTGATGAAGGATGGAATTATTATGTATCAAGAATTCTGCCATACAGGTGGCTCTGGGTTTTGTTTGTTTCTTACCAGAAAAGAATAGGTGATAGAGTATTTCAATTCTATATAGGTTGGCGTCATGGGGCAAGTTTCGGTTTTAAGCTAAGATACCACAAGGAAAAAGAAAGAAGACAATAAAATGTGGCAATTTTTCATGCAAAAAAGCTTTTACAAATGGTTCTTCTATGGACTGATTAGCTTGATAGTTGTAACCTTCTTATTTTATTTTAACCATCTTCGCAGAAACAATGCTCAAATGAAGCAGGAGCTTTATCTTCTCAAAAATCAGATTCAAGCCTGTAAAAAGGTTAATGCAGAACTTACCCAGCAAATAGAGCTTGACAGGCAGAAATATCAAAAAAAGATTGCCAAGTTATTAAAGGAAGCACATAAACCTATCAAGATTATAGAAGTACCGAAAATAATTGAAAAAAAAGTTTATATCACAAACAAAGACTGCCAGAGAATGTGTATTATGATTGACAGATTCATAGAGATCCAGAGGGAGCAAAAATGAAAAAAAGCTCTTTAATACTCTTTTTACTGTTAATATTTCTACTTTCTGCGTGTTCTCCTTTTTGCAAACCTACTGTGAAATACATAGAAAAACCCGTGTTTGTTAAATGTAAAGTGCCTGAAGTGCCAGAATCAGAACTGCAAAATATCCCTGAAAATGCTACTTATCCAATTAAACTTCAGATTATTCTTAATAATTATCTCAAGCTCCAGAAAGAAAATAAATTATTAAGGGAAGCGATAAAAGTATGCCAATAAAAGCTAAAATTAAAAGAATTCTTCCTGAAATTAAAAGAATTCTTCCTGATTTAATTAGTTTTTGCGTGCTTTTTATAGCTTATCTTACTGGTTTTTATAGGCACTTTGACCCACCTGTACAGTTAGTATCTCTCAAGATGCTTCTTGTTTCTATGGGTTTTGTGCATTGTCATATAATTAGAAAAATTGCATTTGGAAGGGTGAACTGGGATGAGAAGAGCTTTACTCCTAAGAAGCTTCTTATTATTGTGCTTTATGCTGTGTTTATTTATGCCTATGCCCAGGGTGGATAATCTTGCTTTTGCTTCCGTGTTAAAAAGATGCAGGAAACTTATTCAGCCCGTAAGGCGTGCCCATGTTTTTTATTTCGGGCTTGATTTTCCGTTCTGGTACTCGGTAGCTCAGGCAGAAGTAGAAAGTGCCTGTAGGCACAGAGTAAAAAGCCTTGACGGAATAGGCTCTGTAGGTTTTGCCCAGATTACGTGGAGATGGTGGAAAGAGCGACTTCAGAGAGCAGGAATTCCTGAAATTGGAAGCATAGAAAACCATGCAAAAGCTCAAGCTTATATTCTTTATACAGAATGGAAATATTGCTTATGTAAAAGGCTTTTCGAAGCTTATCAACGCTATAATGGAGGCCCTTGGGTAACAAAAGAGCTTAAAAGAGCAAAGAGCTGCTCCTGGGAAGCTGGATACAAAGCATGCAGAAGGAGAAAAGTCTGCGTCTGGAGAACCAAGTATGGCTGTAAGCAATGGCGTAGTGCCTGCGATATTAATTATGAATATAGCAAGAAGATTTTTTCTAAAGCCCAGAAATACCGTTCAGGCACGGACAGTAGCAAATTTCCATTTTGGTAACAAAACCTAAGGGAGGTTTCACGATGAAGCAATTGCACCCTGACGAGCCTTTTTCTACACACACACACACAGATTGAGCCTGACCCGATTTTCCGTAAGAAGAAACTAATTCCCTGGATAGGAGGAAAACATTTATTAGCACCGAAAATCATAGAGCTTTTGCCAGGGCATACTTGTTACTGCGAAGTCTTTGCTGGAGGAGCTTCTGTCTTCTGGCTTAAAAGCCCCTCTAAAATAGAAATTCTAAACGACATAAATCAGGAGCTTATAAACTTGCTTAGAGTAGTGCAATATCACCCAGAAGAATTTATCCGCAGTTTTCAATTTCTGGTAAAATCCCGTGCCGAATTTTACAGACAGCTTATGCTTCCTCCAGAAGCCCTAACAGACATCCAGAAAGCTGTTAGGACCTTTTATATAGTCAAAAACTGCTATTCAGGCAGGTATAAAAATCCTTCTTTCTCTGCTTCTGCAGATGGACGCAAGCAATTTTCCCGTCGTTCTATTGAAGAAATTGTCTTTGCTTGCCACGAAAGATTAGAAAAGGTAATACTTGAGTGTCTGCCATACCAAGATTGTATTAAGAAGTATGATAAACCAGGAACTCTTTTTTATCTTGATCCTCCGTATTTTGGATGTGAGGGCTATTACGGCGATGAATGGAAAAGAGAAGATTTTTATACGCTTGCAAGCCTTTTAAAAGAAATTAAGGGCAAGTTTTTGCTTTCAATTAATGACGCTCCAGAGACACGAGAAATTTTTAAAGACTTTGAATATGTCCAGGTAAAAACTCGGTATAGTACTGGAATTGGTTCTGGCAAAAGTAAGCCGGTCTCCGAACTACTTTTTAAGAACTTTTAATTTTTAAAAGTGCCGAGTTTATAAACTTTTTTATTTTTTTGCAAACTTGTCTAAAGTTATTTTGCAATTTACAACTTTGTCTAAAGCTATGTTGCAACGCAGTTTGCACAATTTTAAGCGACTTCCTCAAACCCTGATTTTTCCTTCATCCCGTAAAATCCCGTTAAGTCCCACTTAGTCCCGCTATTTGCAACTTTGTCTAAACTTATCCTGCAACTTTTCTCATTAATGTTGCAATTTTTCTTATTTTGATTTTCAATGAACAGAATTTTTAGTAAATTTAGAAAATATCTCTAAGCTTTACGAACGAATGAATTGATTTAAATAAGTAAGATTTATGAGTTTTAAATAAGTGGCTTTTAATATTTAATATAATAGAAAGCCGGCGGAGGGACTTGAACCCTCAACCTTGGGATTACAAATCCCACGCTCTGCCGATTGAGCTACGCCGGCAAAAGTCATTTAAAAAACGGAGGAGGCGGGATTCGAACCCGCGGCACGGGTTTTAGCCCGTGCACTCGCTTAGCAGGCGAGCGCCTTCGACCACTCGGCCACTCCTCCAAAATTAACGTTTTTAAAATCTGGTTCCGGGGCGTGGATTCGAACCACGATTCTGGGAGCCAAAATCCCATGTCCTGCCAATTAGACGACCCCGGAATTCTTATTTCTTAACTTTAAAAATATAACATCTCTTTCTTTTTTGTAAAGATTATAAATAAGATTGTTAAATTTTAAACAAAAACTTTAATAATAAGTAAACAAATAAGAAAATTATCTCTTGACAAAATGTTTTTTAATTTTTATCTTGAGAATAAGTTTCAAATTAAAAAGGAGTAAAAAAAAATGGGCGTCACATCTGAAATTGTAAAAGATTTTAAAAAGTTTATAAAGAAAAAAGGCTTAAAATACACCTCTGAAAGAGAAGAAATATTAAAGGAGATTTTGAAATCCAAACAACATTTTGATGTAGATGGACTTTATATGAAATTAAGAAAAAAAGGAAGCAAGGTTTCCAAGGCCTCAGTTTATAGAACTATACCTTTACTTGTAGAAGCAGGTTATATCCAAGAAGTTTATAAACAGGATTCAAGATCTTACTACGAAGTTACCTTAGACAAACTTCCTCATATACATTTTATTTGTATCAAATGTAAAGGTGTAGATGAAATAATAGATGAGTATTTGGTGGAGCATATTCAAAAAAAAGCTAAAGAAAAAAAGTATACCCCACTTACATACCATTTAGAAATCTTTGGTATATGTCATAAGTGTAAAGAGGAGGGTTAAATAATGCTTTTAATTGATGCAAGATGTGGAGATGTAGTAGAAATTAAGGAATTTCTTGATAAAGGAGCAATTTTAAAAAAAATTGAAGCTATGGGATTGAGAAAAGGGGATACTTTTGAGGTTATTCGTAGATGGGGGAGAAATCTTTTACTAAAAAATGGAAATAATAGACTTATTATTAGTTCAGACATAGCTAAAAATATTAAAGTGGAATTGGTAGGTACTGTGTTAAAGCTTTGCGATTTTAAACCCTGTAAAAGAAAAAGATGGAGATGGGGCTGGTTTAAATGAAAAGAAAATTTACCAGAATACCTTTTTCTGAAACTGTAGAATTTTTTTGGCAGAATAAGAGCTGCCAAGGAGTTTTAAAAAATGTAAGCTATGGGGGGTTATTTGTTAAAAGTAAAATTGTTCCTATTTTAAACAAAGAAATTCCCATTGTTCTCTTTTTAGGGGAGAAAGAAGTTTTTTTAAAATTATATTTAAAGGGGAAAATAGTAAGAACTGAACCAGAAGGTTTTGCTGTTAAATATACTTACATTTCTCCTGAAAGTTTTGAACACTTTAAAAATTTTATTGCTTATAATTATCCTTCTTCAGATAAGGCAGAAAAAGATCTTTACAGATTTCTGGGAGAAGCTCATCCACTGGTTAAAAGTTTTATAAATTTGAACATTTCAGTTTTGAAAGAAGAACTTTTGAAATATATTTTAGATAGAGCTTTTTTATATAGCCCTGAAAAACCTTTTATTCTTTCAAGTGGTAAAGAAAGTCCCTATTATTTAGATTGCAGAAGAGTTACTCTTTACTCTTTAACTTTTGATTTAATAGGTGCTCTATTCTGGCAGAAAATTAAGTATCTTAGAGTAGATGGTGTTGCAGGAATGGGTATTGGTGCAGATCCGATAGTGTGTTCTATTCTTGCAAAATCAGCGGAAGAAAAAATTTCCTTAGAGGGACTCTTGATAAGAAAAGAGCCTAAAAAGTATGGGACTCAGAGGCAAATAGAAGGTAATGTGAGAAAAGGTATGGAAGTTGTGGTTGTAGAAGATATAATTACAACAGGCGGTTCAGTTCTTAAAACTACTGAAGTGCTAGAAAAAGAAGGTTTGGAGATCATTAAAATTTTTGCTTTAATTGACAGAGAAGAGGGAGGAAGAGAAAAAATAGAAGCCAAAGGATATGATTTCGAGGCTCTTTTTACTTTAAGTGAAATTATAAAAAAGTATCAGCAAGAAGTAGTGTCAGAAAGTAAAACATCATAAAAAGGTGAAATACTATGAAGAAAATAATATGGATTTTAAGTTTTTTTATAATTTTTGCGATTTATAGTTGTAAGAAAACTTCTGAAAAGACAGAGGTGGAAAAATTTCTTAATGGAGCAGGTGCAAGTTTTCCTTATCCACTTTATGCAAACTGGGCAGCTGAATACTATAAACTTACAGGTATTAAAATTAACTATCAATCTATTGGTTCCGGAGGAGGTATCAGACAGGTTGCGGAGAAGACAGTTGATTTTGGAGCAAGTGATATGCCTCTTCCTCCAGAGGAAGTAGAAAATAAAAAACTTTTACAATTTCCTACAGTTATAGGTGCTATTGTTCCTGTAGTTAATCTTCCTGAAGTTAAAAATTTTCATCTGATTCTTGACGGAAAAACTCTTTGTGGGATCTATCTGGGGAAAATTACTAAATGGAATGATCCCAGAATAAAGGCTTTAAATCCAGAGCTTGAGCTACCAGCTAATTCTATAACTCCTGTATATAGATCTGATGCATCTGGAACTACAGCAATTTTTACCAAATATTTAAGTCAGGTGTGTAATGACTGGAAAAAAGAGGTAGGTTTTGGAACTGCTGTAAAATGGCCTATTGGTATAGGTGCTAAAGGAAATGAAGGAGTAGCTAATTATGTTAAAAGAACTCCTTATACCATAGGATATGTGGAAATAGCATACGCTGTTCAAAATA
>JAGGXL010000195.1 GCA_021163085.1 Thermodesulfobacterium sp.
GCATATTAACTACTCTTTTTTATATTGTTTATTAAAATTGAATTTAAAAAATTTTTTTGAGTAGTCAAGATTAAACAAATTTAAACCTAAATTATAAAAGTTGCGTCTCCGTAGGAATAGAAACGATATTTTCTTTTAATTGCTTTTTTGTAAGCTTTAAAAATTAAATCTTTTCCTGCAAATGCGCAAACTAAGAGAAGGAGAGAAGACTTGGGAAGATGAAAATTAGTAATCATTGCAGAAACAACTCTAAATTTAAAACCTGGATAAATATAAAGATCACAAAGTCCCTTATAAGGACTGAATCCCTTTCGAGCTATAAACTCCAGAGTTCTAACCACTGTTGTGCCAACCGCAATGATTCTTCTCTTTTCTGAAAGAGCTGATTTTATCTCTAAAATTATATCCTCTTCTACCTCTATGTATTCTGGTTCTATTTTGTGCTTTCTTATATCCTTTACTTTGATGGGGGCAAACGTTCCGTAACCTACATGAAGGGTAATATATTTTATAATAACACCTTTTTCTTTTAATCTTTCAAATAATTTTTCATCAAAATGGAAACCAGCAGTAGGAGCTGCTATAGAGCCCTCTTTTTCAGCATAGACAGTCTGATACCTTTGCAAATCTAAATCTTCTGGCTCCCTTTTTATATAAGGAGGAAGTGGTGCTTTACCATATTTATAAACAAGATTTTCAAGGGCTTCACCCTTACTTTCAAGTTCTACCAAAAATCTTCCCCCCTCATATTTTTCAAGAACTTTAACTTTAATTTTATCGTTAATTCTTATCTCAGTGCCCTTCCTAATTCTTTTTCCTTTTATCAGTGCGTGGGTTTCAAAAATTTTCCCTCTGGGTTTCCGAAATAAAAGTAATTCCGCATCACCACCGGTAAGTTTTTTCCCTTTCAGCCTTGCAGGAAATACCTTGGTATTGTTTAAAATTAACAAGTCTCCTTTTTTAAAATAGCTCTCTATTTCCAAAAACTTTTCGTGAAAATAGAGATTGCCTGTTTTTCTGTCAATAACTAAAAGTCTGGATTGAGTGCGTTCTCGAGCAGGATAATAAGCAATAAGTTCCTCTGGAAGTTCGTAATTATAAGTTTCTATATCAAACTCTTTTGGGATTGAGGACATGAACTTAGAGATATTTAGCAGGAATAGTTTCAAGAGCTAACAGATCTTCTATAGTTTCTCTCCTTCTTATCACATAATAGGTATCACCATCAACCAGTATTTCCGGAGCTCTTGGCCTTGAATTATAGTTAGAACTCATAACAAATCCGTATGCTCCTGCACTCATTATAGCAAGGTATTCTCCGCTTTTCATTTTGGGAAGTTTTCTTTTCTTGGCAAAAAAATCGCTGCTTTCGCAAATTGGACCGACAACATCAATAACTTCATATTCTGTGTTTTTTTCTTCAACAGGAACAATTTTATGATAAGCCTGATAAAAAGCCGGCCTTATAAGGTCATTCATTCCTGCATCAACTATTACAAATTTTTTCAATATATTCTCTTTGGTGTAAAGAACTTTCGTTACGAGAATTCCTGCATTACCGACAATTACTCTTCCTGGTTCTAAAATTATAGTAGCTTTCAAATCTTTTCCCTCTTTAATAATAGCATCTGCATACTCCTGAGGCAAAGGAGGTTCTTCGTTTTCATAAACTATACCCAGACCTCCTCCAAGATCCAAATACTTCAGTTCGAAGCCAAGACCTGTCAATTCTTCCCAGATTTTTTTCAAACGGAAAAGAGCATCAACAAAAGGAGATATAGAAGTAATTTGAGACCCTATATGGGCATCAACTCCTATGGGATTAAGATATGGATTTTTCTTTGCATTTTTATATGCTTCTATTACAAATTCTTCAGGAATGCCAAATTTACTCTTTTTAAGTCCTGTAGATATATATGGATGAGTTTGAGGATCTACATCTGGATTCACTCTTAAAGCAAAAGGTGCTCTTTTGCCGAGTCTTTTAGCTATTTCTCCTAAGATCTCAAGCTCTTCTATACTCTCCACATTAAACATTAAAATATCGGTTTGCAGTGCAAGCTCTATTTCCTCTGGTGTTTTGCCCACTCCAGAAAAAACAATTTTTTTAGGATCAATACCTGCTTTTAATGCTCTTTTTAATTCTCCTGCTGAAACTATATCTGCTCCGCTACCAAGTTGTCTTAAAAGTGAAATTATAGCTATGTTTGAATTTGCTTTCACAGAATAACAAATCAGATGATCTATTTTTGAGAATGACTCCCGAAAAACTTTGAAGTGCCTTTTAATAGTTTTTGCCGAATAAATGTAAACCGGTGTTCCTACCTCTTTTATAATCTTTTTTACAGGAACTTCTTCACAATAAAGTTCTCCATTTTTGTACTCAAAATAATGCATTCCTTAAACTCCTGTTTTTTATTTAAAAAGACTTTTTTATAATACTTTAAGCCTTGTGTTTGTCAAGAAAACATAGCGAGAGTTCAAGTCTAACTTATATATAAATTTTTTATCAAAAAGTAATATTTTAAAAAAATAAGTTGATTATTAAAATTAAATTTGATTTGATATTAATTTTATGTTAAAATAAAAAAATAAGTTGATAATAAAATTTAGGAGAGAAAATTAAAAACTTAATTTTTAGCTTATTAGTCGTATTTCTAATGTTTATATTTTATCAAGACGCTAAAGCTTTAACATCTGATTGTGAAGAATGTCATAGAAAAGTCACTCCTGGAATTGTAAAAGACTTTAATAAAAGTGAAATGTCTAAAGCTCTTACATGTAAAAGTTGTCATGATGCCAATCATACTAATAAATTTGACTTTCAAAAAGCTAAACTACCTACTATTAGAACTTGTAAAACCTGTCATCCTGAACAAGCTAATCAATACCTTTCTGGTAAACATGCCTTAGGTCTTTTAGCTATTACTGCTTTTCCAAATTTTGCACATAAACAACCTAAGGCATTTATTGCAGGGCAAAAGGGTTGCAATGGCTGTCACAATCTTGGAATAGTAGACAATAATATCAGAGAAACTGTTGAATATAGAAAATACTATAAATATGGGATGGATTGTCAAAATTGTCATACCAGACATGCTTTTTCTATAAAAGAAGCCAAAGAACCAGAAGCCTGTAATAGTTGTCACACTGGTTTTGACCATGCTCAATGGGAAATGTGGTTTCATTCTAAACATGGTTCTGCTTATTTAACAGATAGAAAATCTCACAGAGGACCTACTTGTCAAGATTGTCATATGCCTAAAGGGAATCATACAGTAATTACAGCCTGGGGATTTTTAGCTTTAAGATTACCTGAAGCTGACAAAGAATGGCTTAATTACAGATTAACCATTCTTAAAGCTTTAGGGGTATTAGATGCTAAAGGCAATCCTACAGAAAGATTAAATCTAGTTAAAGCTGCTAATATGGCAAGATTAGATAAAAAATCTTGGGAAAAAGAAAGAGAAAAGATGCTTAATGTTTGTAAAAATTGTCATTCTGAAAATTTCGCTAAAGAGAACTTAAAAAATGCTGATCTTATGATTAAAGCTGCAGATAAAATCTTTGCAGAGGCTATAAATATTGTTAAAGATCTTTATAAAGATGGAATTATTTCTAAAAAGCCAGGACAAATTACCTGGCCCT
Organism: Thermodesulfobacterium sp.; assembly: GCA_021163085.1. Lineage (GTDB taxonomy): Bacteria > Desulfobacterota > Thermodesulfobacteria > Thermodesulfobacteriales > Thermodesulfobacteriaceae > Thermodesulfobacterium. The sequence goes on from JAGGXL010000195.1 coordinate 3,649, forward strand.
ATCCTGACTTGTTAAACTTTTATGAAGTTGATACTCCTATAGAAGAAATGCTATATGAAATGTTTATGGATTACAGAATGAAAACTTATCAGGCAGCTTTTCATATAATGCCAGATTATACTACATGGTATGGTTATGCTAAAATGAAAGAGACTTTAGTTGAGATAAAAAAAGAAGCTGAAAGAATGCGTGCAGAGGTGAAAAATAAAAAATAATCTTGAACTCTTGAGAAAAGAAAAAACGATAATAAAATAAAAGATGTGAGAGAAAATCCTGTTGCTAAAAAACCAGTTCTTTTGCAAACCCAAACAGGTTTATACATTGGACTTGTATGTTTCAATCCTGTTTACGAAACCCTGAAATTTGTTCTTGAAAAAAAAGAATTTTTTGAAGTGGAATGGCCAGCTCTTGTAAGTGTAGAAGAAAAAGGATTAATTCCGATATTGCTTGGCTTACCTTACTTTACGGTTCAGAGATCTCAGATTATATGGTATATCCTTCAAATACCTGAAAATCTTTTAAAATATTATCAAAGTTTCTTACCACATATTTTTCACAATACCTCATTACAGGGAGGGACTCCCTCCTTAAAACCTTCCAAACAAATTAGCGATGGCAAGCTAAACAAAAAAATTATACCCTTCCCTTTCAAAAAAGATGACACCCAAACAAAATAACGATTCTTCAAAAATTCTTATAGCTCCTTCTCTTCTCTCTGCTGACTTTTCAAAGTTGGCAGAAGAAGTTATAACTGTGGAAAAAGCTGGAGCAGATATCTTACACTTAGACATAATGGATGGGATATTTGTTCCCAATATTACTTTTGGACCTTTGGTTATTTCCTCCATTCGCCCTCACTCAAACCTTATTTTTGACGCTCATCTTATGATAGAATCTCCAGAAAGATATATAAAAGAATTCGCAGAAGCAGGAGCAGATTGGATTTCTATTCATGCTGAAGCTACAAAACACCTTCACAGAGCTATCTGGAAAATAAAAGAACTTGGCAAAAAAGCAGGGGTTGCTTTAAATCCTCATACACCCATTGAGGTTATAAAATATGTACTTGAAGATCTGGACTATGTTCTGATAATGACTGTTAATCCTGGTTTTGGTGGACAAAAATTTATTAAAAACTGTCTTTCTAAGATAAGAGAACTTAAAAATATGATAGATAAAAAAGAACTTGAAATTTTAATTCAAGTTGATGGGGGAATAAATTCAGAAACAGCACCCGAAGTGATAAAGGCTGGAGCAAATGTTCTTGTTGCAGGGTCTGCTGTTTTTGGAAAAAACGACTATGCTAAAGCTATTGAAGCTTTAAAACCTTCCACATAAATTTTAAACTTTCCAATCCATCTCTAAAAAAACTCAAAAACAAGACCAACCACAAAGAAAAAAACAATTCTTTAAAATACATGTACTCCAGAATAAAAATTGTTATGACAATAATAGATACCCAAATTTTCTCATAAGCCCATTTGGGAGATCCTCTCACTAAACCTCTTTTAAAGAAATAGAAAGAAAGTGCCGTAATGTTAATCCAGAAAAGCTCACCTGCTAAAGGAAAGGTCAAAAGCAATCCTAATGGATAAATTAAATAAAAAAGAGATTTAAAAAAGATTTTCAAACTTTTTCTAAATTCCTTTACAGTATGACAGACTTTGGAAAAGTAAGGAATAGCACTTATAAAGGAAAAAATAGCTATTAACCAGAGAGAATAAGTAATGAAATATTTATAAGATGGAAAATGAATATAAAAAAGCACTGCAAGTGCTGCAAAGCTCATCTGAAACAGAGTTTTTAATTTAGCAATTTTAGAAACCTTCATCTTATCAGGAAACCAGCTCCTTAAGAAGGAAACCAAAATTTCTCTTAGTATAATCAAAAAAACCGATAAAAAATCAAAATAATTTAAATACACAAGAACCAGATAAACCGAAGCAACAAAAATCTTATCTGCTATGGGATCTAAGATAGCACCAATTGAAGTGACTTTCTTATACTTTCTTGCAAGAATGCCATCTAAATAATCAGTAATTCCAAGCAAAAAAACCGTAATCAAAGCTCCGATTTTAGCTGAATAGGTTTCTGAAAGAAGGAGCAAGCATAAAAAGGGCAAAAGAAAAATTCTTAAAAGAGTTAATCTATTAGGAGTAATAAGTAAATACATTTTTAATTAAAACTTAATCTTTTTTTTAAGCTAAATAGTATTATACTATTTTTGTTCTAAAAACTCCAGAAGGAATTTATAAAAATGGCTGAAAGAAAAACACTACTTTTTGGTCCAGTAAAATCAAGAAGACTTGGAAAATCCTTGGGAATTGAAATGGTGCCCAGAAAAGTATGCACTATGAACTGCATTTACTGCGAGGTAGGGAAAACTACAAATTTCACCTCAGAAAGAAAAGAATACTATCCATGGGATCTAATAGAAAAGTCCATTTTGCAGGCAAAAGAATTAGAAGACAATTTTGATGTGCTTACCTTTACAGGAAGCGGAGAACCAACTTTAAACATCAATTTTGAAAAAGCTGTAGCACTGGCTAAAAAAATTATCAAAAAACCTGTAGCTGTTTTGACAAATGCAACCCTTTTATATATACCATCTGTAAGGAAAGCACTTACAGAGGTAGATATAGTATTACCTTCCTTAGATGCAGGAACTTCTGAAACTTTCAAAAAAATCAATAAACCTTTTCCTCAGATAGATTTTAAATCCGTTGTTGAAAACTTAAAAAAACTAAGAGAAGAAATGAAGGGTGAGATGTGGCTTGAAGTTCTTTTTGTTAAAGGATTAAATGATTCGGAAGAAGAATTAAAAGCTTTAAAATCAGTTATAGATTATATTAACCCTCATAAAGTCCAGTTGAATACTGTGGTAAGACCACCTGCTTTTGAAAAAACTCAGCCTGTTTCTTTTGAAAAGTTAGAAAAAATTACTGAATTCTTGAGAGAAAAAGCTGAAATCATTGTTCACAAAAAAAGGCTTGAGACAAAAATTTCTAAAAATATAAAAAAAGAAGAAATGAAAGAAAAAATACTGAACTATATAAAAAGACGACCCTCTACAGTAGAGGAGCTTTCTTCAGCTCTTGGATTTGAAAAAAAATTGATCAAATCGCTTTTAACCGAATTTATTTCTGAAGGCATAGTAAAAGAAAAAATACACGAAAAAGAGACTTTTTATTTAGCTTAGTGAATGAAAGACAGCAATTTCTATAAAAGGGTAATAGAAGCCCTTTTATTCTGTGCAGGAAGATCCTTAAGACTAAAAGAAATTTCAAATGTATGTGACGGAATCCCGATTTCTGAAGTAAAAAAAATTTTGGAAGAACTTATAAATGATTACTCAGAAAGAGGTATAAGAATAGTTGAGGTGGCTGAGGGATACAGAATAGAGACAATTCCAGAGGTTTCTGATTATGTGAAAAGTTTACTTAAACCAAAAAAATTTAGATGGACAAAAGCACTTCTTGAAACCCTTGCTATAATAGCTTATTTCCAGCCTATAACAAGAGCTGAAATATCAGCAAAAAGAGGCGGTGTGAATGTAGGAAGTTCTTTAAAAGTTCTCTTAGAAAATGGTTTTATAGAAGTGGTGGGAAGAAAAAATGTTCCAGGAAGACCTGTCCTTTATGGTACTACAAAATTCTTCTTAGAATATTTTGGCTTAAAATCTTTGGATGAACTTCCACCCCTTGAAGAATTAAAAAATTTATCTGAATAGAAATGTCTATAAAGAAAGAGGTTTTACATGAAGCAGATTTAATAAAACACGAAGGAGGTGAAACTCCAGAGATTTCTTTCTAGAACAGCTTCTTTTATCTAACAGATCCTCCTCCAAAAGGGTCGGGACTGACTCTAACAGAAGAAGAATCGCTGCTTTTAAAAAAGGCGGTTATAGAAAGATATTTAAAAATTATCAAAAGAGACCTAACTCCAGACAACATAAATAAATCATTTTACAGAGGCATTGAAAGGGCTATTATAAATATTAAAAGGCTAAAAAATTTTGCAGAAAAGGAAGGACTGGAAAAAGATTTTAAAATAAGTTTACAAAAAATTAAAAATTGGTTTAAAATTTTTAAAACTCAAAATCCAGAATTTCAAAAAGATAAATTACAGGAATTAGAAAACATTTTGAGGAGCTTATCATGATAGGAATAATAGATTATTCAGCAGGAAATTTAACAAGTGTGGCAAGAGCATTATCTTATTTGGGTTATAAATGTTTTATCTCTTCAGATACTAAAGAGCTTAAAAAGGCAGAGAGAATTATTTTCCCAGGAGTTGGTGCTGCAAAAAGTGCCATGAATAGTTTAAAAAAATCGAGATTAGATGAATTTTTAAAAGAGTCTTTTTTAAATGGTATCCCTATTTTGGGTATATGTTTAGGAACACAGATCATTTTTGATTTTAGTGAAGAAGATGGAGGAACTCAAACTTTGGGTCTGATCAGAGGTAGAGTGGTCAAATTTCCACAATCTCTTATGTGGATGAACGAAAAATTAAAGGTCCCTCACATGGGATGGAATAAAGTAAACTGGATTAAACCCCATCCTGTATTTGAAGGTCTTGATGTAGATTACGAATATTACTTTGTGCACAGCTACTTTGGAATTCCCGAAGATAAAAATGTTATATGTGGAATAACCTTTTATGGAATAAACTTTGTTTCTGCTATCACTTATAAAAATTTAGTAGCTGTTCAGTTTCATCCTGAAAAAAGTGGTAAACCTGGGTTAAAGATTTTAAAACAATTTTGTGAATGGAAGCCGTAACTCCTATTTTTTTGTGATAGGAGCAATAACTGCTATTTTTTGTCTTCCTTCCATCTTAGGAGGATTTTCAATCTGAGCTTTGTCTTTTACTGCTTCAAAAATAGTTTGTAAAACTCTATCTGCCATCTCCGGATGTACAATTTCTCTTCCTCTAAAAATAATTCTTATTTTTACCTTATTCCCCTCCTCCAGAAATCTGAGAATGTGTTTTATTTTAACCTCAAGATCATGCTTTTCTGTTTTTGGCCTGAGCTTTATCTCCTTAAGTTCTATCTGTTTTTGTCTTTTTTTTGCCTCTTTTGCTTTTTTTGCCTCTTGATATAGAAATTCTCCAAAATCCATAATTTTACACACGGGTGGATTGGCAGAAGGAGCAACTTCAACAAGATCAAGGCCATAATCCTCGGCATATCTCAATGCTTCAGAAAGAGAAACTATCCCTATCTGTTTGCTATCCGGACCGATTAACCTTACTTCTCTTGCTCTAATTTGTTCATTTACCCTGTACTTTTTTCTCAAATCCTTTCCCATACCCTTTATTATCCTCCTGAGAATAGTATTAAAAAATTTATAAAATGACTAAATTTGAACCTTCTGTTAAGATGATTCATTTAAAAGATATTCTGGTTGGTTTTCAATTTTTATTTTGTTTATGAAATCTTCTAATTTCAAATTATTAATAACTTCTCCTTTTCTTGTTCTTACACTGATAACCTGGTCACTTTCCTCTTTATCTCCAAGAATAATCATATAAGGAACTTTTTCTTTCTGGGCCATTCTGATTTTATAATTAAGTTTTTCGTTTCTGAAATCTGCTTCTACTCTGAATCCTTCTTTTTTCAAAAGTTTCACTACATTTTCTCCATAGTTAACATTTCTATCAGTAATGGTTAAAACTTTGATCTGCACAGGAGCTATCCAGAAGGGAAAAGCACCTGCATAATTTTCAATAAGAACTCCTAAAAATCTCTCCAAGGACCCCAGCAAGGCTCTATGAATCATAATAGGTCTGTAAAATCGATTGTCTTCCCCTATGTAAACAATATCAAATCTCTCTGGAATGTTAAAATCAACCTGAATAGTGGAACACTGCCAGAACCTTCCCAGAACATCTTTAATCTTTAAATCAATTTTAGGACCATAAAAAACACCTTCTCCAGGATCTATCTCATAATCCAGTCCTTTATTCTCAAGAGCCTTTTTAAGTGCATTTTCTGCTTTATCCCATATTTCTGGAGAACCTACAAATTTTTCCGGTCTTGTTGAAAGAAAAATCTTATATTCAGAAAAACCAAAAACTTTTAGAAAGTATATTACCAGATCCAAAATTTTGATAAGTTCTTCTTCCAGTTGATCCTCTCTACAAAAGATATGTGCATCATCTTGAGTAAAACCTCTTACTCTTAAAAGCCCATGCAAAACCCCGCTTCTTTCAAAACGATAAACTGTTCCGAGTTCACAGTATCTTATAGGAAATTCCCTGTAGCTTCTTCTTTTCTGATTATAAACATAAATATGAAAAGGACAATTCATGGGTTTTAGCTGATAAGCTCTATTCTCAAGCTCCATCGGAGGAAACATATTTTCTGCATAAAAATCCAGATGTCCTGAGACCTTCCACAAATCCCTCAAGGCAATATGAGGAGTATATACCAACTGATAACCTCTCTGTAAATGAACTTCTTCCCAGAAATTTTCTATTATATTTCTTACAATGGCACCCTTAGGAAGCCAAATAACAAGACCCGGACCTATATCTTCTTCTATGGTAAATAGCTCAAGCTCTTTTCCCAGTTTTCTATGATCTCTTTTCTTAATCTCTTCAAGCCTATCCAGGTAAGCTTTTAGCTCTTCTTTTGAGAAAAAGGCAGTTCCATAAATTCTCCAAAGCATGGGATTTTTTTCATCCCCTCTCCAGTAGGCACCAGCCACAGAAAGAAGTTTAATTGCCTTAACCTGTCCTGTAGAAAGAAGATGAGGGCCTTTACACAGATCTACAAAATTTCCCTGAGAGTAAATAGAAACTTTACTATCAGGTAGTTCTTCAATCAGTTCAAGTTTAAAATCCTCTTCAAGATTTTTAAAAAGTTCCTTTGCTTCTTCTTTGGAAATTTCTTTTCTCTCTAAGGATAAATTTTTCTTGATTATTTCTTTAACTTTCTTTTCTATTTTTTTAAAATCCTCTTCATTAAAAGGACGTTCATAGTAAATATCGTAATAAAATCCTTCTTCTGTTGGTGGACCTATCCCCAGTTTTGCCTTTGGGAACAACTCTTTTACTGCCTGAGCCAATACATGAGAAGCTGTATGACGAAGAAAAATAAGTGCTTCCTTATCTGAAGGGAAAATAGGTTCCAGTTCTAAATCATCTGAAATGTTTTCATTTAAAGTATAGTGCCAGTCTATGTAAGTATCTTTATACTTAAATCCTACAGGTAATTCTTTACTAATTTTTTTTATTTCAGGAATAAGATCCTTTAGAGCGGAACCAGGTTTAAGTTGAAATTCTCCGAGATTTTTGATTTTAATTTTCAAAATTTAAAATATAACTCCTCTTAATTGTAAAATGGTAGGCGCGGGCGGGATCGAACCGCCGACCTCTTGCATGTCAAGCAAGCGCTCTCCCACTGAGCTACGCGCCTATAATCATCTTTCCTTAAAGGAAATAATAATATAAGTTTATCACTTGTCAAGAGAAATCAATAATCCTCTTCTAAATCTTTTTGATATAACCTTCTTAAGGTTTTAACAAGTTGTGATAAAATTAAATTTTTAACTTGGAAATTAATAAAGAGGAGGAGTTTTGATGGACTGGAAAAAAACTCTAAATCTTCCAAAAACTGATTTTCCGATGAAAGCCAATTTAGTACAAAGGGAACCGATGTTTTTAGATTTCTGGGAAAAAGAAAAAATATATGAAAAAATGCTGGAAAAAAGAAAAAATGCCCCTTTATATATTTTACATGATGGACCACCTTATGCTAATGGACACATTCATCTGGGAACAGCTCTGAACAAAATATTAAAAGATATAATTATAAAAAGTAAATCCATGGCAGGATACAGAGTGCCTTTTGTTCCTGGATGGGACTGTCATGGATTGCCCATAGAATTAAAAGTGGAACAGGAACTTAATGTTAAAAGAGGAGAGCTTCCTCCTCTGGTAATAAGAGATGCCTGCAGAAAATATGCAGAAAAATATATAAATATTCAAAGAGAAGAATTTAAACGTTTAGGAGTTTTTGCTAAATGGGATTCACCATATCTCACCATGAATTTTGAGTATGAAGCTGTTATTGCAAGAGAATTTTTGAGATTTTTAGAAAGCGGGCAAGTTTATCAAAGAAAAAAACCTGTTTTCTGGTGTCCTAATTGCGTTACTGCTCTTGCTGAAGCCGAAGTTGAATACGAAAACCATAAATCTCCTTCTATATATGTAAAATTTCCTTTGACTGAAGAGACACAAAGATTTCTGGAAAAAACTTTAAATATGACTTTTCCGAAACCTGTCTCTATTCTTATCTGGACTACAACTCCCTGGACCCTTCCTGCTAATCTTGCTCTGGCATTCAATCCAGAATTTGATTATTTTATAATAAAATGGGAAGACGAATTTTACATCGTAGCTGAAGGTAGAATTTCTGCTCTCTGTGCAGAATTGGACAGAGACCTTCCTGAAAAAGTTGCTAAAATCAATCCTAAAGAGCTTGAAGAGAAAAAAGCCTGTCATCCTTTTTATGAAAAAGAAAGTTTAATTATTCTGGCAGATTTTGTCACCTTAGATACAGGAACAGGAATTGTTCACATAGCACCTGGGCACGGAGAAGAGGACTATCTTGTAGGCTTGAAATATAACCTTGAAATCTACGTGCCTGTAGATCAGGAAGGAAGATTCTATCCCGACATCCCTCTTATAGGAAGATTAAACATCTTTAAAGCGAATAAAGTTATTTTAGACATACTTAAAGAAAGAGGAAATCTTTTGCACCAGGACGAAATTGAACACAGTTATCCTCACTGCTGGAGATGTAAAAAACCTATTATTTTCAGGGCAGAAAATCAGTGGTTTATCTCTATGGATGCAAAAGGTTTAAGAGAAAAAGCCCTAAAAAGTCTTGATAAAGTAGTTTTTATCCCTTCTTGGGGAAAAAATCGTCTTTATTCTATGCTTGAAAAAAGACCAGATTGGTGCATATCTCGTCAAAGAGTATGGGGGGTTCCAATAACAGTTTTTAGATGCACAAATTGCGGAGAAATTTTAAAAGATTTCAAATACTATAAAAATGTTATAGAACTTTTTGAAAAGGAAAGTTGTGATTCTTGGTTTGTGAAAAGTTCTGATGAGCTTCTTCTCGAAGGCGCAACTTGTCCAAAGTGTGGAAGCTCAAAGTTTGAAAAAGAAAAAGACATTCTTGATGTCTGGTTTGATTCTGGAGTGTCTTTTGCAGGAGTTCTTGAAAAAAATCCAGAATTTAATTTTCCTGCAGATTTATACTTAGAAGGGTCTGACCAGCACAGAGGATGGTTTCATAGCTCTCTTTTATGTTCCATAGGTACAAGAGGTATACCACCTTATAAAGGAATTCTAACTCATGGCTTCGTGGTTGACGGTCAGGGAAGAAAAATGTCAAAAAGTTTGGGTAATGTCATTCATCCTCAAGATTTAATAAAAAAATATGGGGCTGAAATTATAAGACTTTGGGTTTCTGCTGAAGATTATAGAGATGACATAAAAATTTCTAATGAGATTTTAGCTCGTTTAGTTGAGTCTTACAGAAAAATAAGAAATACCTGCAGATTTCTTATAGGAAATTTATATGATTTTGACCCAAAAAAAAATCTAATACCTTTTGAAAAACTACCTGATTTTGAAAAGTATATTCTCTACAGACTCAGCAAACTAATTGAAAAAGTAAAAAAGGCCTACGAAAAATTTGACTTTCATATAGTTTATCACGAAATTTATAAATTCTGTGTAATAGAGCTCTCATCATTAATTATAGACATTAACAGGGATTATCTCTATTGTGAGCTTCCAGGCAGTTTCAAAAGAAGAGCAACTCAAACTGTTTTTTACTATGCCCTTGATAGTATTGTAAAACTTATGGCTCCTATTTTTTCATTTACAGCTGAAGATATATGGCAAAACCTGCCTTATGAAAAAGAAGAACAGTCTGTTTTCCTCACAGAATTTCCCTCCTACACCTTTGAACTTACTGAAAAGGAAGTAAAAAAATGGAAAACCTATCTTGAACTGAGAGAAGAAATTCTTAAAGCTTTGGAAATTGCAAGAAAAGATTACAAAATTATAAGCACTTTTCTTGAAGCTGAAGTTTCTGTAAAGGCTCCACAAGATTTAAAATCCTATTTTGAAAACTCAAATTTCTGGGAATATTTTATTATGGTTGCTAAATTTGAATTAGCTGATGAGCTCAAACAGACATCGGAAAAAGAAGTTATTTATAATTCAGAGGAAATTAAAAATTTAGCTATAAAAGTAAAACCAACAGAAAATAAAAAATGCGAGAGATGTTGGCAAAGAAAACCAGAAGTGGGGAGCCTTGAAATACCTGATCTCTGTCAAAGATGTTATGAAGTGATAAAATCTATAAAATTATAAGTAAACTGATTAAAATTTTTATGCGTTTATTTTGGGTAAGTGCAAACATAATTTTCCTTTTAGATCAAATTACTAAATATTTAATTATTAAAGCTGTATTTGAAAAAGTAAAAGTTTTACCTTTCTTAGATATAATTAAAACATGGAATAAGGGTATAGC
>JAGGXL010000018.1 GCA_021163085.1 Thermodesulfobacterium sp.
AAATAGAAGGCTTCTTCCTGAATACTGCCACCATCAGTGACTAAAAACTGACAACTATTGATAAGATGGATAAAATGGGCGTGAGAAAGAATTTTAAAAAAATAGATATTCTTTATTTTATTTAATTTTTCCTGAAGTCTAAATCTTCTAATTTGATTTATTGTTGGCTCATGCTGAATAAATACCACAGGTAATTTATTAGTTATTTTAGAAATCAAACCGAGAATAAACTTTAATCTTTTTTTTGAAAAAATATTCTCCATACGATGAACAGTGAATAAAGCAAATTCTTCCAAATTCAAATTAAGATTTACTTTTTTATTTAGACTGTAAAAAGTGGCTTCAAAAGATGTATTATATGGAAGCAAAATCGCTTTTTTTAGAAGCCCCATTTTCTTTAAATTATCTAAAGCCCAACGAGAAGGCCCAAACAAAATATCAGAAAATTTCATGCTAATTACTCTTAATACCTCCTCAGGAAAAGGCTCAAAATAGTTATAAGAACGCAATCCTGCCTCTATATGAGCAGTTTTTAAACCAGTACATTTTGCCAAATATAACGCTAAAAGAGTAGAAACTGTGTCACCATGAATTAGACAAACTCCTTTTCTGTTCATAAAAACATTTTCTTTAATCCATTTAATATTAAATCCTTTAAAAAATAATCTTATCAGCCACATTAATCCCTTAAATAAATGAGAAACATTTCTTCCTTTTGATAGACATATATCAGGTTCTTTTATACCAAACTCTTTCCTTAAACTCTCAGTTATAAGCGAATGTTGGCCCAAATCTATAAGATTAAATTTAATACTCCTACGCTGAAGTTCCTGAATAACCGGTGCCATTTTTATAAATTGTGCTTTTGTTCCTATAGCTATATGAATCATTCCAAATTTTATTTTATAACAATCCTACTTAAAATAAGAAATAAAAGATAAAAAGAAAAGTTCTCCAATCCTCCCACCTGTGGCGGAAAATTGCGGGTGATAAAAAGAATATTTAGTCTTCTCATCTTCTTATTACCTCAAATATCCCTGTATTACCAATTCTGTAAAGAAGTTTTAAATTTTTTTTATATTTGTAAAGAAAAGGTAAAAGATAGTGATAAGTCTGGCAGGAGAATTCATCAATGATTATATATTTTACCTTTTCTTTTTTTATCTTTTCCCAGATTCCTTGTGGAGAAGAGAAAGGATAAATGATAGATTTATGTTGTGTGAAAAGATAAGTAACTGTGGGTTTGCGGGAGGCAATAATTCCTTTATCAGGTAAATTCTTTTTTATCCATTGATGAATAAGAATAAAGTTTTTTAAAGGTGGAGGCTGTTTTTTGAAAGAAGGAATATGAGAAAGAGTGATTAAATTAATGAAAAATAGAATAGAAAAGAAGGATAGAGAAAAAACTCTTTTTTGAAAAATTTTCTCCACTCCTTTAAAAAGATAAAAGTAGAAAAAAGGCAAAACAGGGAGAAGAAGTCTTAATCCTTCTTTAAAAGGCCATAAAATTATTAAAAAAAGATATAAAAAGAAATAATAAAAAAAGCAATATCTTTGTTTAGTGTGAATAGAGACCCAAATCCCTAAAAGAATTAAAGAAAGGAAAATAAAAGAAAACAATTCATTCCAAAAAGTCCCTCTTTTTATAAAAAGAATCCCGAAGGCTTTGGGTAATATAGAGTAGTAATAATTTATACCTGTAATGAAACGAGTAAATACTGCTTGAGGGTGCTTAGTGATTGTTCCCAAATAAGGACGATAAGGATCAATGAGAAAAAATTGTTTGCTATATTCAGAAATAGCGGAAGAAGAGAAAAAGTAACTTATTATCTGCCAGATTAAGAAAGGAATAAGAAAACTTAAAGAAACAAAAATTATTTTTCTCCATTTTTTCCCTGAGCTATCTAAAAAATATAAAGCAAAAATACTTGCAAAAAATAATGTTAAGGCTACATAGCGAGTAAAATAAGAAAGGATTAAACCCAACACAAAAAAAAGAGCTTCTTTACTGATTACATCTTTTTTATTTATATATAAAAAAAGGAAATAAAGAGTAAATCCAGAAAAGAAAAAATAAGGAACATCAGAGAGAATATAGAAAGAAGAATAAAGAATAAAAGCCAAGTTTGTCATAAGAAGAAAAATTAAAAAAATACTTTTTCTGCCAGTATATTTTTTAAAAAGAAGATAGAAAGAAAATAATCCTAAAAATCCAAAAAAAGAAATTAAAATGTGCATAAGATAAAAATTTCTTCCAAAAAAATAAATAATAAAAGATAAAATCAAAGGAAAAAGAGGAGGAAAATGATAAAAAAAAGGAGCGGAAGGAAGATTTATAGCTTTAAAACCTAATCCCTTTGCGATACTTTCAGCTAAAATTATATATTGGGCAGAATCTCCTCCTAAATCAGTAAAATCCTTGGGAGAATTTATAAAAACTATTATCCCGAAAAATAAGACTAAAATTAACCAGCAGAGTTTCTTTAAAGTCATTAATCAAAAAATCTATATTTTAAAATGTAAAAAATTGCTTTTATTCCATCAAGAGGTTTAATTTTTTTCCCTTGCTTGTAATCTCTTCCACAATAATAAATAAGAACCTCATACACCCGATAGCCTTTTTTAAATACTTTAGCGGTTACCTCCACCTCAAAACCAAATCTTTTAGAGGTAAAATTCATATTTTTTAAAACCTCACTTTTAAAAGCCTTTGCTCCTGTCTCCATATCGGAAAGCATTGTGTCATAAAAAATGTTAACTAAAGTAGTTAAAAATTTATTGGCAAAATAGTGCCAGAAATAGAATACACGATGCACACCCAAGAAACGTGAGCCATAAACTACATCTGCCCATCCCTCTAAGATAGGCTCTAATAAAATTTTATAATTTTTTGAAGGAAGATATTCTAAATCAGCATCCTGAATAATTATAATATCACCTCTTACCTCTTTAAGTGCAGTTTTAATGCAATCTGTTTTACCTTTATTTTTTTCATGGAAAAGAACTTTGATATTTTTATCGTTTAGATTTAAAAGAAATTCTTTTGTCCCATCACTTGAGGCATCATCAACAATAATTATTTCTTTCTCTAATCCTACATCTACTTTTTTTACTTCTTCAACAATCCTTCCTATCGTAGCTATCTCATTATAAACGGGAATAACAATTGATATTTTTTTCATAACATACTTTTATACCTAAATCATATCCTTTTACACACCCATCGAATGTGATTAGTTTTTATAAATCATCGTCTTACTACCCCCCTCAAAAGTTATTTTTGCCTTAGGAGGAGATTGAACTACCTTACTAAATCTTACACTAAGATTGAAAAAGTTAATTTCCTTAGTATCTTTAAACTCGCAACTTTTCTCTTTGTATTCAACAATCTCTTGAATGCCACTCATTATTTCTTTCCAAGCAGATTAATTACATTTTCTTTAGTAAAGATATCCAGGTCCTGGGGACGTTCAAGAAAATTTTCTACATCCTTTTTAACTTTTCTCCAGTCTACCTTCCGGACAGCCTCATAAACAATGTTTCGCCACGTGTTTTCAGTAGGGTATTCTTTCTTCCACCCTGTCTGCTTCAACG
>JAGGXL010000099.1 GCA_021163085.1 Thermodesulfobacterium sp.
AAAACCTTCCATCATAGTTTTAACTCTTTTTGAGCTTGCTAAAATTTTAATCATTATTTAACATTATATTATATAGCAAAGGAAAACAAAAAACCAAAGTCTATTTTCAAAAAATTTTTTTCCTTTTCAAGGAAAGTGCAGGTAGGCTTCATTATTATCAATCCAGAATAGGAGAAAGAGAAAGTTTTATTTTGCCTGCTTTCTCCCTTGTGCGGATAAGTCGAAAGGATCCCTTGAATAAGTTTGAACCAGCCATCAAAATGGCTCGCTTATTTAAAGGCTTATATAAAACACTTTTTTCCTTGTTTTTTGAATTGATAAAAACAGATGGAAAAGAGGATATTCAATTTTTATAATAAACTGATCAAATAACTAAACTTCATTTACTATGATAGTTTTGATGCCTTTCTAATGTATAAAAGAATAAATTTCTTAAGTCACTCTTCGGCTATATTCCGTTACTTGCGCTTGGAGCCTGCTTTTTTGTTTTTTAAACACTATCTTTTCGTTAATTATTGTTTCATTTTCTGCAAGATATAATTTTTAATTTTATAATTTTTTATTCAGCTATAATTAAAAAATTTCATCAATCTGTTCAAGCTTTTTTTAGGGAGTTTAGAATATAAGTATTGTATGTTACTTTTTAAATAGGCATATAATTTATTCAATTTCAATTATTTTTCCTGCTCCTCCCTCAATATATTTTTCTGGATAAAGAGATTTTATTTTAGATTTATATTGCGTGCAATGGGTTGCACAGATTAAATCCAAGTTTTCTAATGGCTCGGGAGGGTTTCCATGAAGACCTCCTATAATTCCATAAATTTTTCCAAATTGAGAGGCAGTTTGAAGAATATGCTCTATTTTTGGATGAGAACATCCAACTATAACTACAATGCCTTTTTTTGTTTGGATACAAAGAGATTGTTCTATCCCTTCAAGCTCTCCTGTAGAATAGATTCCCTCATAAAGTTTCATTGGTTTATTTACTTTAATAATTTTTTTTGCATTTACAGATTTATCAAAGGATGGAGGGAACCATAATGTGACTTTATTATTTACGCTAAGAAACATCGAAAGTCCACCAGTATGATCCAAATGATAATGAGATATAAAAATATCTTGGATGTCTTTTGGTTGAATCCCAAGTTTTTTCATATTTGAAAGTAGAATATTTCCATCTGTGCCAGTATCAAAAAGTATTTTTCTATTAAATACATCTACAAGACACGAAAAACCCCAATCAGCTTTAAGCTCTTTTTTATAAGCTGTATTATCATAAATTATTGTTACTTTCATCTATACTTTTACCATCATTTTAATTTTTTTACTTTAATAAAATTTATTCTAAATTATTCTAAAAAGCAATATCAATTTTTAATATTTGCAATTTTATTAAATTGTGCTATATTTGGCTTAGCTTTATTTAAGGAGGGATTTTTAATGTTGCCTGTTATAAGAGAAATTGAAAAAAAATATATGAGAACTGATCTTCCTAAGTTTAACCCTGGAGATACTGTAAAGGTTTACTTTAGATTGAAAGAAGGTGAAGAAAAAGAAAGGGTTCAGGTTTTTGAAGGTGTTGTTATAAGACGCAGAGGATCTGGTATTAATGCTACTTTTACAGTAAGAAAAATTTCTTTTGGAGTAGGGGTGGAAAGAACTTTTCCTTATCATTCTCCTCGTATTAAAAAAATAGAAGTTGTTAAAAGAGGAAGAGTTAGAAGAGCAAGACTTTACTATCTTAGAGAGCGTTCTGGTAAAGCTGCTCGTATAAAAGAAAGATTTAGTGATAAGGTTATGGAATAATTTCTGATAATTTGGAAAATAAGCTATTTAATTCTTCAAAGATTTCAAATTTAGAAGTTAGATTCAGAGAGCAAGGCTATTCTCTCATTGCAGGTATAGATGAGGCTGGTCGTGGTGCTCTTGCTGGGCCTGTTTTTGCTGCTGCAGTAATATTGCCTCCAGAATTTGAATCTTTAGAAATAAAAGACTCAAAACTCCTTTCCCCACAGAAAAGAGAAAAATTGTTTGACTATATTTGTGAAATCGCTACTGATTATGCCATATCTTATGTAGAGGTTGAAGAAATTAATAAAATAGGTATTTCTAAAGCAACTTTTAAAGCAATGTTTTATGCTTTAAAAAAGCTGAAAATAAAACCTGAGCTTGTTCTGATAGACGGTCCTTATACTATTCCTGAATATAAAGGGCTACAAAAGGCTATAATTGATGGAGATAGACTCTGTCTTTCTATATCAGCAGCATCCATTTTAGCAAAGGTATCAAGAGATAGATATATGAAAAAAGTTGATGAAATTTATCCTCAATATGCCTTTTTTCAGCATAAAGGTTATGCAACAAGGCTTCATTTTGAAATGATTGAAAAGCATGGTCTTTCTCCTGTTCACAGGACCTATTATAGGTGCTTCAAAAAATGAAGATTAAAAACTTTTTACAAAGACTCACCACTAAGGAAAAAGGAGCAAAAGCTGAAGATCTGGTAGTAGAGTATTTGATTTCAAAAGGATTTGAAATTTTGGAGAGAAACTTTAGAACCTCTTTTGGTGAAATAGATATTATTGCCAGAAAGAAATCCACTTTAGTTTTTGTAGAAGTAAAAAGCGAATTTAGTGAGGCCGAGTTTTTGGCTGAAGAAAAGATAAATCAGCAAAAGAAGAAAAAGATTTCACAGGTAGCAGAATATTTTTTGCTTAAAAATTTACAAAAATTAAGTAAAATAGAAGAAATAAGATTTGATGTAATAGTAGTAAAGGGTGTAAAGGGAGGGATAATTCATTATGAATCAGCTTTTTACAAAGAAGGAAATTTTACCAGGTATTGAGTTAGAAGAGCTTCTCAAACTTTCTGAGAAAGAAATAGAAAAAAGTTTAGCAGGGCTTAAATTTCAACAGTTATATGACCTTGTTCTGAGTATTCCTTGGGAAGAGAGAGCAAAATTTATTCTTTATTCACCTTATCCAGAAGGGATAGTTAAAAATCTCCCACCACAGGAACTTTTTCTTACTATAAAAGCTTCTTCTCTTGATTTAGCAGTAGAACTTTTATCTTATGCAAGGGATAGTCAGATTCAATTTATGTTTGATATAGATACCTGGTATAAAGATAGAATAAAAGCAGATAGAGTGGCTTCTTGGATTATTCTTCTTTTTCATGCTGGAGAAGATAAAGTTTTTGAATGGCTAAGATTTGCAGATTGGGACTTTTTAATTGCTGTGTTACAGAAATTTGTGAGAGTTTATAAAAAACCTGATGATGTGGAACTGGTTGAGGCTATGGATTTTCTTCCTCCTTATACCTTAGATGATTTTTATTTTGTGGATTTTAAAGTTGATTCTCTGGAATTTTATTTCAGAAGAATAATTGAAATTATAAGAGAAGAGATGCCGGATATGTATTTTGCTCTTATGGAATCTGTGATATGGGAAATACCTGCAGAGGTGGAAGAAAGGGCTTACAGATGGAGAAACGGAAGGCTCGCAGATGAGGGTATCCCAGATTACTTTGAAGCTCTTGACATATACTCTTACATCCATCCCAAAAGCCTGAGAAAAATAGATCCCAAGTACTTACCCACGGATGGAGAGTATCAACCTTCTATTAATATTGCAGTTTACAAAGGATCTGAAGAATTATTTATTTTTAAAGTTTTTGATATGTTGGAAAATAGATATCAGATTGAAAGAATAAAAAGAGAGCTTGCTTGGATAGCAAATAAAGTGATAATAGTTGATAATGTGGTTATAGATGATATAGAGCAGATTAAAAAGAGCTTGGAAAAGGTGTGGGGAACATTAAATATTGGTCTTGAGTATCTGTCTATGGAAAATTTAGAAATAGCAAAGAAGATTCTGGAAAAACATTTTTTAGAAGATATTTTTAGAGTATCTCAGACAGTTTTAAAGGAATTGAGAAGAATTGCTCTCAGATATACTAAAAGCAAAGATTTTGATCCATCAATTCTTAACTATCTTGATCAACCTTATCAAGGATTTTTAAAGGGGGTTTTAGTAAAAAAAATAAATGAAATAAAATTGTTTCAGCCTGATAAAATAGGAACTAAGGAAGAATACACCATTTTTAGAAGGGTAAGAGAAATAAGAACAGTAAGAAGATATATTGAGGAAATAGGTTACATGGCACCACTTATAGAGAAAATTTTTGGTTCTCCATTTTCGTGGATAAATGAAGTAAATAAACCGGGGAGAAATTTTGATGCTCCATTTATTACCTGGAGTTCTCTGATACTCACAGCACTTTCTCAATGGATTTATAAAAAAGAGTTTGTGTTTGAGGCACTTCCAAAAAGTGCATGGAAAGAAGTTATAAGAGAACTGATGCAAGAAAAAGGTGATATATGTTGTATGAAAGAAGAGTGGAAAAAAGCACTATTTGAAAATTTTGAAAAGTTTGCGAGAAGTAAGTGGTATCTGGAGAAGGGACTTCTTAACTCTTTTTTAAACTTTGTGATTGAAAAGTTTGAAAATGAATTTAAATACATAGACCTTAAAGAGCCTCCAGATCCAAAGTATCAAACTCTTATACTAATAGATTTAACCAGCTAAATAAGAGCGATGAAAAAAAGAAAGGCAAACCTTAGAGAATCAGCTCTTATTGTTTTAAGACAAAGATATCTACTAAAAAATAAAAACAATCAAGTCATTGAAACACCAGAGGAGCTTTTTGAGAGAGTTGCCAGGGCTGTAGCAGATGCTGAAGCAAATTTTTCTAAAGACACACATATTTGTGAGGAATATGCTGAAAAATTTTACGAATTGATGGTTAATTTAGATTTTTTACCTAATTCTCCAACATTGATGAATGCAGGATGTCCATTAGGTCAGCTTTCTGCTTGTTTTGTTTTGCCTGTTGAAGATTCCTTAGATTCCATATTTGAAACTCTAAAATTCACAGCATTGATACATAAATCTGGAGGAGGAACTGGTTTTTCTTTCTCAAAAATAAGACCCAAAGGAGATATAGTTGCCTCTACTCAGGGGGTAGCAAGTGGTCCTTTATCTTTTATAAAAGTTTTTGATAGTGCAACTGAGGCTATCAAGCAAGGAGGTAAAAGACGCGGAGCCAATATGGGAATTTTAAGGGTTGACCATCCAGATATAGAAGGATTTATACTGGCTAAGAAAAAGGAAAATATTTTAAATAATTTCAATTTATCCGTAGCTATAACAGATCAATTTATGTCAGCTTTAGAAAAGAAAGAGAAATTTCCCTTGATAAATTCAAGAAATAAAAAAGTGGTAAAATATGTGGATCCTGAAAGAATTTTTAGCTTGATAGCTGAATCTGCCTGGGAATGCGGTGATCCTGGAGTTATTTTTATAGATACGATAAACAAATATAATCCCACTCCGCATTTAGGAAAAATTGAAGCCACCAATCCCTGTGGAGAACAACCACTTCTTCCATTTGAATCATGTAATCTTGGTTCCATCAATCTTGCTAACTTTGTTGAAGACGGAAAAATTGATTGGGAGAAACTTAAAAGAGTTGTTCATTTAGCAGTGAGATTTCTTGATGATGTAATAGAAATTAATAGATTCCCTATTCCTCAGATAGCTAAAATAACAAGACTTAATAGAAAAATAGGTCTTGGAGTTATGGGTTTTGCTGATTTTCTTATAAAGCTCAATGTTTCTTATGCAGATGTTGAAGCTGTGAAACTTGCTGAAAAGGTTATGAAATTTATAAATGAAGAGTCAGTAAAAGCTTCTCAAAAACTTGCTATGGAAAGAGGAAACTTTCCTTCTTATGCAGGAAGTATTTGGGATAGACCTGAAACACCCTTTATGAGAAATGCAACAACAACAACCATTGCCCCTACAGGGAGCATTTCTTTTATTGCAGGAGTTTCATCAGGTATAGAACCCTTGTTTGGAATTTATTATGAGAGAAAGACTCTTGAAAATATCTTTATAAAAGAATTTCATCCACTTTTTATTGAGTTTTTAGAAAAAGAGAATTTTTCCGAAAATGAAATACAGAGTATACTGGAAGAAGTTAAAGAAAAAGGCATTTTAAGGGGTATTAAATTGCCAGATAAAATAAAAAAGCTTTTTGTAACAACCTATGAAATATCTCCTGAGCAGCACTTAGCTATTCAGGCTGCCTTTCAGAAATATACTCACAATGCAGTTTCAAAGACCATTAATTTGCCAAGAGATGTTACAGTGGAAGATATTAAAAAGATTTATCTTAAAGCGTATAAATTGGGGCTTAAAGGGATTACGGTTTTTAGATATGGTTCCAAAAGTGAGCAGGTAATTTATGTAGGAGGTGCTGAAGAAAGAGAATCTTCATGTCCTATATGTAGTTTTTCTTTAAATTAATAAAAACCGGAGGGAGTATGAAAGAAATAAAGATAGCCCTTCTTGGATTTGGAACGGTGGGAATGGGGGTTTATGAACTATTGAAAAAAAATTCAGAACTTATAAAGGAAAGAGTTGGCATAAAACCGGTTATAAAAAAGGTTCTTGTTAGAGACCTAAAAAAGAAAAGAGGTATAAAAATAGACCAGAAATATTTTACTACAAACATAGAAGAAATTCTGGAAGACCCTGAAATTTCCATTGTATGCGAGTTGATGGGAGGTATAGATCCAGCTAAGACTTATATTTTAAAGGCTTTACAGAAAGGTAAAGAGGTTGTTACTGCAAACAAGGCGATTTTAGCTCAATATGGAAATAAGATATGGGAAGAAGCAAGAAAGAGAAAAAGATTTATTGGTTTTGAAGCATCTGTTGGAGGAGGGATTCCTGTAATTAAGACCATAAAAGAATCTTTAATCGGAAATAGTATTAATTCTATAATAGGAATTATAAACGGAACAACCAACTATATTTTAACTCGTATGCTTGAAAATAATTTTCAATTTAAAGATGCATTAAAAATGGCACAGGCTAAGGGTTATGCTGAGGCAGATCCTACTCTGGATATAAAAGGTATTGATTCTGCCCATAAGATTTCAATTTTAGCTTCTCTTGCCTTCGGATTTTATATTCCTGCTTCAGAAGTTTATACCGAAGGGATAGAGGATATAGACCTGATGGACCTAAAGTTTGCGAAGGATTTCGGATATATTGTTAAATTGTTAGCTTTTGCTAAAAAAAGGAGAGGAAAAATTGAAATAAGAGTCCATCCGACTCTCATTCCTGAAACCCATGTATTGACTTCCGTAAGATTAAACTACAATGCACTTTATATTACCGGAGATTTTGTAGGAGATATTTTGCTTTATGGTTTAGGTGCAGGAAAAGAACCTACCGCGAGTGCAGTAGTAAGTGATATCATAGATGCTATAGAATTTTCTTACTTTGGTAAAAAACCTTTTATAAAATATCCATTGACAAAGAATAATGATTTTTTTAATATAAGGAGTATAGAAGAAGTGGAATTTAAATATTATTTTAGGTTTTCTGCTATAGATAAGCCTGGTGTTTTATCTAAAATTTCTGGTATTTTGGGGAAACATAATATAAGTATAGCTTCTGTGGTTCAAATAGGCAGGCAGAAAAAAAAGGGCTCGGTTCCAGTGGTTATGCTTACTCATGAGACAAAAGAAAAAAATGTAAACAAGGCTTTACAGGAGATAGATAAACTTGATGTGGTAACAGCTTCTACTAAAAAGTTTAGAATTTTGGAATAAAGAGGTAAGAAATGATAATAAAAGTTTCTAAAGGTCATTATCAAATAGTTGAGAAGAAAAAAATAATTTTAAGAACTGGTTTTTTAGGAAGTGGAATAGGATTGGGAATAATTGATAAAGAAAATGAAATAGCAGGTCTTTGTCACTATGTTTTACCTTATAAAGAGCATGACATCGAAGTTGAAGAGGGAGAGGTTGTTTTATCTGGGCAAACCATGATTCCTTTATTTTTAGAAGAGTTAGAAAAAAAAGGTGTTGATTTTGCATCAGCTGGAGTGGCTATTGCAGGGGGAAGCAAGTATAAAAACATTTCAGATTTTTTAAATATAGGAGAAATAAATTTTAAAGTGGTTCAAAGTTTTTTAATGAAATATCCGATTAATCCCGATAATGTTATAGTAAGAATAGGGTTTTCCTGTCAAAGTTTTTTAGAGGTTAATTTGAAAGAAAAAATTTTAAAAATAAATTTAAATGGAGAGGAAGAGACATTATGAGAAAACAGATTTTAGAAAGGATTTTTGATAAAGTTGATACGATACCGGCTTTTCCCAAAGTGGCTTTTCAGGCTCTTGAACTGGTGAAAAAAGAAGATGTAGATTTTAAAGCACTGGAAAGAGTTATTAAAAGTGATCCTGGTATTGCAGCTAATTTTCTGAAAATCGTAAATTCAGCAGCTTTTGGTCTTCCACAAAAAATAGATTCTTTATTTAAAGCTTTTATGTTTTTAGGTATGAATCAAATTAAGTTTATCATTGTTGCTTCAGTTGCTAAAAATTATTTTAACAAAGATTTAATAGGATATGGATTAAGTGTAGAGGACATATGGATTCATTCTCTTACTTGTGGACTTATAGCTGAAGAAATAGCTATGGATATAGGATTTCCGCTACACAAAATAGAGACAGTTTACATAGCTTCGATTTTACATGATATAGGTAAAATAGTGCTTGATTTATACACTAAATTAGAAATTGAAAAATTTCAAACAATTGCTAAAGAAAAAATAGATTGGGATTTCATTCAAATTGAATGGTTAGTAATAGGAGTTGATCACGGGCTTGTAGGGGCACATTTGTTAGAAAGATGGGAATTTCCCAAACAAATCTCTTTTGCAGTAAGAGCCCATCATGATAGTGATCTTATGCTTCAAAGTGAAATAGCAAGTATTGTTGCATTATCAAATATCTTGGCAAACATGATTGGTATAGGTGGTGGAGTGGATGTTTTTAATTATAAAGTCCCTGAAAATTTATTAAAAGTGCTAAAAATAGAACCAGAAAGAATTTATAAATACCTGAAAGCTGGATTATATAAGTCTATATTACTTCAAAGAGAATTTGTTTAAAATTAAGATTACCCTTGACAAAAATTAAAAAAACCTAATAATTTTAGTTATTAAAAATTACTAAAAAGGAGGGGGAAATTATGAAAAAGTTAGTATCATTCTTGTTGAGTCTTGCTTTAGTAGGTGTTATTGGACTGACAGCTGGATGCAAAAAAAAGGAAGAAGCCCCTACTCAGGAAGCACCTAAGGTAGAAGCTCCTGCAAAACAGGAGCAAGCTCCTGCTGAAGAAAAAGCAGCTGAAGAAAAACCCGCTGAAGAAAAAGCAGCCGAAGAAAAACCCGCTGAAGAAGCTCACTAAATTGTTAAATCATTTCTTAGCCCCCTTTCAAAAGGGGGCTTTTTATTTTTTACAATTATTTTTAATGTAGTTTATACTTTTTATTATGTAGTCTGTGCTTTTTAAAAAGAACTTCATTAATTTCTACATATTTTGGATATTTCTTTTTATATTCAATAATTATTTTTGGGTCTTCGCGATAATATTCAGTTAAAAATTTGATATTTGATAATTCTATAATATCTCTATCATCATAAATAACGATTTTTCTTCCTCTATGTTTTTTATGGTATCCCCAAGCTTTCCCATAGGGAGGACCATAAACTACTATATAATCCCTGAATAAAATGTTTGGGTGCAATCCAAAATAAATCATTATCTCATGCCAGGAATATCCTCTCTTTCTCATTTTTATAATTATCTCTGGTTCTACCCTGCGATATTTATGGATTAAAAAGATTATAGGCAATTCCTCTTCTAAAATAAAAGGGTACCTCTTTTTAATAATAATTATTTCTTCTACAGGAACTCTATAGTAATCTCCTATAGAGAAGTATAAATGTGAAAGTCTACCATCACTTATAGAAATCCCCACATCTATATCCTTTCCATAAGAAGAATTTGTATTAAAAGGGATTAAAAAATAAACTAAAATGAAAGTTAAGATTAAAAATTTAAGATTTCTCATTTTTTCACCTCCTATTTTAGGATTCTAAATAAATAGTCTCAAAAATTATGCCTGAAATTAATGAAGGATAAACAGACAATTGAGTAATTTGAAAAATGCAGAAAATTCAAATTGTTTGCAATTATTGCAAAGAGAAAAGACTTTGCTGTTTTAGACCTGTTGATGATTCTTCTTCAGGGATTTCAAAGATTTTTATGATTCCATATTCACCATCATAACCCGGTTTGGCAAAAACTTTTCCTTCTCTCACTCTTTTTATTCCTTCTACTAATTTAGAAGGCAAAGCCTTTTCAAGATTTTGCAAATCAACTTTCAAAAGGAGGTCAAACTCGGTTCCTACAAGGGATATGTATTGATTATATAATTTTTCTGCGGTTTTACTTCCTTTGTTAACGTTAAACACTTCTGCAATTATTTCTAAAAAAGGAATCAAATGAACTGAAAGAGGCTTATTTTGAGGAGTGTATCCTTCCTCTCTATCAGCAAAAAGTTCAATTCTGTGAAGCACTCCTATAGTTAAAGGATTACCGCACTTTGGACATTTATATCCCAGAGCTTTTGTTTCCTTAGGAGAAAGACAAATTTTGCAGGCTCTGTGTCCGTCATAATGGTACTTTCCTTCTTCTGGATAAAATTCTATAGTAAAAGCTATGTTTCCTGTTTTAATGGAATTATAGACATTTTTATAAGTTAAAGGAGTAAAAAAGGCTGTTGCTTCCCTTCCCAGTTTAGGAGGGGAGTGAGCATCAGAACAGGAGATTAAGGTTATGTTGTCAAGTTTTGAAATTCTCCAGTTCATTTCTGGATCAGAGGAAAGCCCAGTTTCTATAGCATAGATATAAGATGTAGCTTCTCCAAAGGCTTCTTCTAAGGAATCAAAGCCTGAGAAGGCACCAAATACAGAATACCACGGGGTCCAAACATGAGCAGGGATAATTAAAATTTCTTCAGAGATTTTAAGTAAATCCAAAGTTAATTTTTCACAATTTATTCCCAAAGTAGGTCTTCCATCTATAAGAAGATTTCCCAGTTTTGATAAATAAAGATTTATTTCTTCTACAGTTTCAAAGTCAGGTGCAATTATGAGAAGATGGACTCTTCTGTTGGACTTATTATTATAGGAGAATATAAGGGATATCTCAGAGGTTAAAATAAATCTCGGTCCCTCCGGAAGCTCGTTGAAAAAATACAACCCAGAGTCAGGGTCATATTTTAAATATTTTTTTAACTCTTTTAACCACATCGGATGAGTGAAGTCACCAGTCCCTATAAGCTGGATCCCTTTTGATTTCCCAACTTTAGCCAAAACAGGAAGTTCCATGAGTTTACTGCAGGCACGACTGTATTTAGAATGAATATGTAAATCTGCTATAAAGACTTTTTCTAAAAGTTCCTTAGAAGGAAATTTTTGATTTTTTTTCATAGGCTGGTTTTAAGTATTTTCTAATAATTATACACCAACAACGAGAAATGTAAAAATCATTTGAATAACTTTATAGAAAAATAGTTTTAAAAAACGATGTAGTTTTTTAAAAAATGGTGTGGTGAACAGGTTGATAAAAAAAGTTGGTTAAGTGTTGTATTCTTGACTTGATGAAATGCCGGGGGCGGGATTTGAACCCGCACGGGATTAACTCCCACTGGATCCTGAATCCAGCGCGTCTGCCAATTCCGCCACCCCGGCTTTTTAAAATATCGGGGCGACAGGATTTGAACCTGCGACTCCCGGCTCCCGAAGCCGGTGCTCTACCAAGCTGAGCTACGCCCCGTAATCTTTCTCTTATAAAATTAACTTTAAAAATTGGCTTGTCAAGTTAGGGAAGAAATATTAATAATTTTAATAAGGTTTTTATTGTTGTGACTCAGGTACGAATTTATGGTTTAAGGAGGGACGCTTTGTAATTTTCAAATTCACTATCTCAAGTTTGCTCAGGTGAAAAGAAGGGCTTTTAAGAGAGGATAGAGAAGGAGGGTTGAGTTATGCAGAGTTTGAAAGAATTGATTGATCAATTACCTCCTGAGCTTCAGGAAGAGGTGCGAGATTTTGTAGAATTTTTGCTGGATAAAAAAGTTGCTAAGTTTAAGGCAAAGAAAGAGGGAGAGTTAAAACTTGATTGGAGAGGAGCGTTATGTGATCTGCGAGATAAATATACTTCGGTTGAATTTCAACATAAAGCACTCAAATGGTGGGGAGATTGATGTATCTACTTGACACTAACATTTTTCTGGAATTTCTCCTCGATCAAAACAAAGCAGACGATGTTGAAAAACTCTTGCGAACTGTTCCTAAAGAGAGGCTTTACATCTCGGAAATTTCGCTTTATTCTGTAGGTATCATTCTATTTCGCCGTAAACTCTTTGATGTTTTTGTCCGATTTGTGGAAGATATTATAATAACTGGTGGGATTAAGCTGTTGAGGATATCTGCCGAGGATACGAAAAAATTAGCTGAGGTGTCTCAGAGGTTCAACCTCGACTTTGACGATGCTTACCAGTATACGGTTGCGGAGCGTTATGGTCTTACGATTGTTAGCTTTGACAATGACTTTGATTGTACAGAAAAAGGGTGCAAAACTCCAAAAGATGTTTTGGAAAAATTATTTAGGTAGTTTTTTATTGTGTAAAGTTTGATAACGGAACTGTTAGTCTTTTTGTTCACTCTATTTGGTTTAAGAAATTTTATCCCTTGACTGTAAATTTTAATAATTTATTACTTTAATTACTTTAATAGAAAATTATACAGGAGGAAGAACTTGAGCTATGAAAAGTGAAGTAGTGAGAAAAAGAATTAATTTTTTTACCCTTCCGGTAGATCTGGTAGAGAATATAAAAGAGCTTGCCGGAAAAGAGAAAAAATCGGGAAGTAGAGTGGTGGAGGAATTGATAAGGGAAAGTTTAAGAAATAGAAAGAGAAGTGAGCTTGAGAAAATTGCTATTTCTTCTAAAAGGAAGTATTACTTAAATTGTGTCTGATTTATGATAGTATAGAGAAATAAGAAAGTAAGGAGTCAACTATCATAAATAAAAATTTGGGTAAAGATTTTTATGATAAGAAGGATTAAAGAAAGAGTTATTTTTAAGT
>JAGGXL010000021.1 GCA_021163085.1 Thermodesulfobacterium sp.
ACTTACTTTTTTATAATTGGTATTACAATTTTAATACTATTTCAAATTTTGTAAAATAGATGAGAGTATGGAACACTTAAAACAAATAGTAGATTATGGAATTATAGGAATTCTCGTTTTACTTAGTATTATTTCTGTAGCTATAGCAATAGAAAGAATAGGGTATTATAGGAAGGTTGATATATTAAAATTTTCAAATGTTAAAGAGCTTGAAACAGATCTGACCAAGGGTCTCCATATCATTGCCACTATCGGTGCCAATGCTCCTTATATTGGACTTCTCGGGACTGTTCTCGGAATTATGCTCACTTTTTATACCATAGGAGAGGAAGGACTTGTTGACAGCAAAAAAGTAATGGTTGGGCTTGCCCTTGCTCTCAAAGCTACAGCAATGGGGCTTCTCGTAGCTATACCCTCTATTTTTCTTTATAATTTTCTTTTAAGAAAAGTGAAAGAAAAGATTACTTTTTGGGAAGTAAAAAATGGAAGAAAAAGAGTTTGATTACATTAATGTAATACCTCTTGTTGATATAATGCTTGTTTTGTTAACCATCGTTCTTGTTACTGCTACTTTTATTGTGCAGGGAAGTATCCCTGTAAGGCTCCCAGCTTCTAAACATGCTGATGTTAAGAATATAAGAAGTTTTCAAGTTACTATTAATGAGAAAGGAAATATTTTTTTTGAAAGAAGAAAAGTTAGCCTTGAAGAGCTTGAAGAAATTGTAAAAAATATTAACAAAGATTCTTATATATCCATATTTGCTGATAAATCAGCAAAGGTTCAAAGTTTGGTAGCAGTTCTTGATATACTAAAAAAACATCAAATTGAGAAAGCTGTAATTAAAACTGAACTTATAAGATGATAAAGCTAAAAGCACTTTTATTTTCTATTTTTATTCATTTCCTGGTCTCACTAAGTTTTTTGATATTTTTTAGATTAAGTGGGCAAGCTACAGCAAAGTATGTTGAAATAACCCTATCCTTGGCAGACTTAAAAAAGATTCATTCTTCATCTTTTAAAAAAGGTTCTAAACCAGAAAGTAAGAAAAATATAAATGTGATACCAAAAAAAGAGAAAGCCAAAAAGGAGAAAGAAAAGATTTTTAAAGAGTCTGTTGTTAATGATTTTATAGAAGAACCTAAAAGAGAACAAAAGGTTGAGAAAATACCTGATAAAGTTACTAAAAATACTTATGTAAAAAATGAAAAAGAAAAGATTATTGAAAAAGGAAATACCGAAAAAGATGGACAAGTAATTGGTATGATTAATAAAGAGACTCAGGGAAAAGGAGATACAGAAGTTTATGAAGGTAAACCCGGAGAAGGGGAAGGAAATGGATTAAATCCAGATAAAGAAAAAGAGAAATTTCTTTTGGAAAAACTCTATATAATTTCTAAAATCGTTCAAAAAAATATTACCTATCCTTATATTGCTCGGAAAATGGGCTGGGAAGGAAAAGTGGTGGTATCTTTTGTCCTTACTAAAGAGGGTAAAATTAGTCTTTTAACTATTGAAAAGTCTTCTGGATATGATGTTCTTGATGAAAATGCAATAAAGACAATTAAAAAAGTTTCAAAATATTTTCCCTTACCACCTCTTGATGTTAAAATAAAACTCCCTATTTCGTATAAACTTGATTAAATAAAAAACTTATTTAAAATAATCTTAAAAGTAATATTAATTTATGGGAGGTGTGTCATGAAAAAGATTGTAATAGTTAAGTGTCAAATGATTAGCAATCAAAATTTAGATCCTGGCGATGCCAAATGTTTGGTTGCTTTAATGCGTAGAGAAGGTGAGTTTGAAAGGTATAAAAATGAGGATGCACACATAATTGGAATTGTGGATTGTGGAGGATGTGAAGGAAATAAAAATAGAGTAATACCCAGTTTAGCACTTTTAAAACTTCAGTTAGCAGCTTTAAATGAAAAACCAGATGTGATTCATATTGGAACATGTATTACGAGGTTCTGCAAAAGGAAAGATGATCTTATAGCAGCTATTAAAGAGAAGGCAGGAGTTGAAGTAGTTGAAGGAACACATTCTTATGCGCTTCCTACTATTTTTGGAAGTTAATTAAATAGACTTCATTTCAAGGTAATTCATCTTTATGCGAGTTATAATTGTTGGTGCAGGAGAAGTAGGGTATAATATTGCTAAATTTTTGATCTATGAAAAAATCGATGTAGTCATAATTGACAGAGATGGAGAAAAATTAAAAAGAATATCAGAGGAGCTTGATATCGCCACCATAGAAGGTGAAGGAAGCGATCCTTCTGTATTCAAAGAGGCAGGAGCAAGAAATGCAGATATTCTTATTGCAGTTACCAGTAGTGATGAGACCAACATGATAGCTTGTTTGCTTGGTAAGGCAATGTTTGGTGTTAGAAGAAGGATTGCCAGAATCAGGAATCCTGACTATTTTTTTAATAAAGAGCTTCTTGGGAAAAATTATCTTGACATAGACCCTGCAATTAATCCTGAACTTGAGACAGCAAAAGCTGTGTTGAGAATTTTGGAAATTCCTTTCGCTACAGAGGTTATAGAGTTTGAAGGCGGAAGAATTGTAGTAACGGGCTTTAAAATATCTGCTGAAAGTAAGGTCCTTAATAAAGAATTAAAATATCTTAGAAGTATTGTTAGTAAAGATTTTGTTATAGGAATAGTTAAAAGAGATGAAGAAGTTATAGTTCCAAGGGGAGAGGATAAACTTAAAGAGGGAGATGTTGTATATATACCATTAAAAAAAGAAGAAGCAATGGAGATTGCTAAGGCTTTTGATATTCCGATTTTTCCTACACAAAAGGTAATGATAGTGGGAGGAGGTAGAATAGGGTACTACATTGCCAAGGAACTGGAAGGAAAAGTTGATATAAAAATAATAGAGAAAAACGAAGAAAAATGTAAATTTTTAAGCAAAAATTTAAAAAAGGCTTTAGTTCTTTACGGAGACGGAACAGACAAAGAGCTTTTACTTGAAGAAAACATAAAAGATATGGATGCGTATATTACAGTTTCAGGAAACGATGAGATGAATATAATGGGTGCACTTCTTGCCAAAAAACTTGGAGCTAAAAAGGTGATAGCTATTGTTAATAAACCAGATTACATTCCTCTTGCCTATGAACTTGGAGTACAGTCTGTTTTGAGTCCAAGGCTTTTAACTGCAAGTATAATTTTAAGATACTTAAGGAAAGGAGATGTTTTATCTTTAACTGCTGTAGCAGAAAACAAGGTTGAAATAATGGAGGTGCTGGGAAGTTACAAATCCTCCATTATTAATAAAGCACTTAAAGATATAAAATTTCCCAAAAATGCTGTAATTGGAGCAATTGTGAGAGGAGGAGAAATAATAATTCCAAAGGGCGAAGATGTAATTAAAGAAGGAGATAAATTAATAATCTTTACACTTAAAGATTCAATAAAAGATGTAGAAAAACTTCTCACTTAAAATCTCAAATGAACATCAGAATCGTAATTAATGTAATCAGTTTAAACTGTATTATTCTTTCATTGTTTATGCTCTTACCTTTGACAATATCTTTTATTTATAACACTTCTGAGATTTACAGTTTTTTGATTTCTTTTTCTGTTACCTTTTTCACAGGAGTTTTTGTGTATTCTTTAACCAAAAAATATAAGCATGAAGAATTAAGATATAGAGAAGCTTTTGCAAGTGTTACTTTAACCTGGATAAGTGTAGCTTTTTTTGGAAGTTTGCCCTATCTCTTAACCGGGACCTTAGGGTCTTTTACAAACGCCTATTTTGAAGCGATGTCAG
>JAGGXL010000041.1 GCA_021163085.1 Thermodesulfobacterium sp.
TAGAAAAAAAAAAAAAAAAGTTTAAAAATTTAAAAAAAAATTAGAAAAAATTTAAACGATAATAGATTAATATAGAGAAAAGAATAGATACTTAATAGGGCTTTGCCAAGAAGTTACTTTTAAAATTTATAAGACTTTAAATAAAAAAATAAGTATATCAAGACCTATCCCTGTTTATCTTAGTAGAAAACCTTTCCTGCATCAAATTATTATCTGGAGAATCCAATTTAAAGATAAGACATATAAATTCATTATTGACCCAACAGCAAGTCAATTTATAAAAAAGTACATCGGTCTTTTGGTTATCCCCTTAAGAGTAGCAGAGAAAGATGAGGAGGCTTTGTGGATGTATAAAATGAGAACAGAGTGCATTTCTTATAAAAATCACACAGGGACTTCAAGCCCACTAAACTCTAAACTGAGAGAGAAGTTGGATAAAGTAATAGAAGAGATAGAGAAGATAAATAGAATTTTATATGCCGTGGAGAGTGGAGTGAGTGTATTTGGCTCAGCAAGAGAACCTCAAGGCGGTCTCTATTATAATTTAGCAAAAGAAGTAGGAGAAGTTGTAGGTAGAGATTTCTGGATAGTTACCGGGGGAGGTCCGGGGCTGATGAGAGCAGTATCTGAATCTGGACAGAAAACAGTGGGATTAAAAATGGAACTTCCTTTTGAGGATGAAGAGAACTATGCCAATTTGAATTTATTGTTTCATTACTTTTTTGCTCGAAAATTAGGTTTCATAACTATAAGTATGGGTTTTATCAGTTTACCCGGAGGTTTTGGGACCTTAGATGAAACATTTGAGATTCTGAATTTAAAGAAAGAAGGTGTTTTAGATAGAAATGTAAGTGTAATTTTAATGGATAGAGATTTTTATGAAGGTTTAAAAGATTTAATTGAGTTTTCTTTTAAGAAAGGACTAATAGATGCTCAAGATTTAAAAAGTTTTGCGATAAAAGATAGACCCCGGGAAGTTCTTCTCTATCTTAAAGAAAATTTTCCTAAAAAAGGCAAAAGAATAAATATGAAGAAGGTAAAAGAGGATATAATAAATATTTATTCTTCAGATTTTTTGAGAGGTATAACTGTTATTGGTTCAAGAAAGATTAAAAAAGATAACCCTTATTATTCTCAAGCCAAAAACTTAGGAAGGTTTTTAATAGAAAAGTTTAATATTCTTCATCCCGGTTTGGCAGGTATATATGAAGCTATAGGTAGAGGGATAGAATTAACCTCTAAAGAGAGATGTAAATCTATAGGAATTTTGGTAAGAAGAAAATATTTGCTTTCTACATTTATGGATATTTCTTTATACTTAAATTACTTCTTTACCCAGAAGATTGCTTTTTTAAAACATTCAGAGGGCTTTGTGTTCTTTCCTGGTGGATTTAAAACCCTGGATATTCTTTTTGAAGTTTTGGTTCTTATTCAAACTAAGAAAACGAGAAAAAGAAAGATAATTTTGGTAGACAGAGATTATTGGGGAAGATGGGTTGACTGGATAGAGAATTCACTTTTAAAGAAGGGTTACATAAAAGAGGAAGATTTAGAATTATTCAAAATTGTGGATTCTAATGAGGAGATAATAGAAGAATTATCCTCTTCCAGCCCTTTTACTGATTACGAGAATCTTTTGGAGAAATTTTTTAACAATGAAATGGTGTGGATAAAAAGTTTTCATAAGAAGCTTGAAGTGAGGATAAAGCTTGCAAAATCTATAAGAATATTAAAGTGGTTCTGGATAGATGTATACATTCGGTCCCAGAGGCAGATTACAAGAATAAAATTAAAAGAGTCGTTTTTTAACAATTCTGTTGTAGTTTTATGGGAAGAAGCTTTTGGGTTTAATCTGCCTCATCTAATTAACGGGATTGGAATTGGAGAACAATATCAGAAGAGAGGAATAGCAACCTGTTTATATCATTTCTTGGATAAATTAACACAGCAGAGGGGAAAAAGATGGCTGGTAACTACCTATCCTTTTAATCCCAAAATATTAAGTATATATAAAAAGATTTTCAAAGAGATAGAAATTAAACCTCTTAATCCTTTTTTCTCATCTCTTATATCATTTATCGGGAAAAAATTGTTTAAGATTAATAATATTTGTAAACTTAAATATAGTCGCCAGTGGATATCTATAGATGCTTTAGATTTAGGAATATTGGAAAGCACCGGCCTTCTTCTTGCAAAAGCAATAAGAGGCTCAAATCAAAATAATTTCAAAGAGCAAAACACTAATACCAGCTCCTCCCTCAAAGTATGTATTCAAAATACTCCCAATTATAAAGAGAAGGCATTGAAAGAGATGATAAAATTGGTAAAGGAAACTGATATAGAGGGAATAGAGTTCGCTCTCTCTTTAGAAATTATGGAATATTTGAAAAAACTAAAAAAAGAGGTTTTAGAATTGAAAGAAAGAGGAATTTGCATTCAGACACATGCTCCTGTAGGAATAAATCCTGTAATTCCTTATCATAGAGAAATTTTATTCCGGGCTTTGGAAATCTCTAAATTGTTGGAAGCTGAAGTTATGACACTTCATCCTGAAGGAAAAATTGAAGAGTTCGCAGGATATCTTTATCTTCTGGTAAAGAAAGCAAAAGAATTTAATATTAAAATTGCCGTAGAAAATACACCTGGTTTTAAACCTCAAAAGATGAATAAATTATTTGAACGTTTAGAAATCATCTCTAAAATAACAAAATTTAAAGATATTCCTTCTTATGTGGGAGTGTGTTTTGATA
>JAGGXL010000034.1 GCA_021163085.1 Thermodesulfobacterium sp.
AGGTGGTGGTAGAGGACAAGGAAGAGGTGGAGGCGGTGGCTGCGGAAGAGGTAAAGGTGGTGGTAGAGGACAAGGAAGAGGTGGAGGCGGTGGCTGCGGAAGGAGTTATAGTTATAGATGAATATCCTAAAAGAGATAGAAATTGCTAAAAAATTTATTACTGAAAATTTAAATTCAATTTAAAAATTTTTGATTTTATTGAGGAGGTTTTGAATATGCGTATAGCTATAGCTTCAGAGGGAGATTTTGTTTCTGCTCATTTTGGCAGATGCCCTCATTTTTTAATAGTAGATATTGATGAAGCAGGTAATATTATAAAACAGGAATTAGTTGAAAATCCAGGTTTTACTAATCATCAACCTGGATTAGTTCCCAAATTTTTACAAAGCATAGGAGTTGATTATATTATTGCAGGAGGAATGGGACCAAAAGCCATTATGATGTTTGAGTCTGTGGGGATTCAAGTTATTTTAGGAGTAACTGGAAAAGTAGAAGATGTATTAAATGCTTTTTTAGCCGGAACTCTTAAAGGTGGAGAAAGTCTTTGCGATCATCTTCACGAACATAGTTATGAGCATCATTAAATAAAAAATTACAGGAGGTAAAAATGATTGTTTGTATTACAGCTAAGGGTGATAATCTTGATTCTGAAATTGATCCAAGATTTGGAAGATGTAGTTATTTTATATTTTATGATACAGAAACCAAAAATTATGAAATTTTTCCAAATAGATGGAAAGAAGCAATGGGGGGAGCAGGAACTCAGGCTGCACAATTTGTATTAGAAAAAGGAGCAAAAAAGGTTGTAACTGGAAATTTGGGTCCTCGTGCTGAAGCAATTTTTAAATTAGCTGGTATTGAAGTAGTTCTAACTTCTGGCAAAGTAAAAGATATTTTAAGTAATCTTTAAAATCTTTAAAAAGGTGATTTTTTATGAAAAAAAACCAATCTGAAACCAAAAAAACTCAGGAAAACCTTTCTAAAATTAAACGAAAAATTGTGGTCTTATCAGGAAAAGGAGGAGTTGGAAAAACCACAGTTTCAACCAATCTTGCTGTGGGATTATCTTTAAAAAATTATAAAGTTGGTCTTTTAGATGTTGACCTCCATGGACCAAATGTACCCAATATGCTTGGTCTCAAAAACACATCTCCTAAAATTACTCCAGAGGGAATTCATCCAGTAGAATATTCTGAAAATTTAAAAGTAATATCTATTGGATTTTTTGCTAAGGATGAAGATGCAATCATCTGGCGTGGACCATTAAAACATAAAGCTATACAACAGTTCTTAACTGATACAATCTGGGGAGAACTTGATTTTCTTGTAGCTGACTGTCCACCAGGAACAGGAGATGAAATTCTCTCTATTTATCATGTGCTTAATAAAGTAGATGGAGCTATTATAGTGGCAACTCCCCAAAATGTAGCTTTAGCTGATGTAAAACGATCTATCAGGTTTTGTCAAGAAACAAAAATTCCTATTATAGGAATAATTGAAAATATGAGCGGTTTTGTTTGTCCAAAGTGTGGAACCCAAATTGATATTTTTAAAACTGGCGGAGCAAAAAAATTAGCTGAAAAATATAATATTCCATTCTTAGGAAAGATTCCAATAGATCCCTCATTAGTTCAAGCTGAGGATGAAGGAAAACCTTATGTAAAATATTATCCAGAAAGTGAAACTGCTAAGGCTTTTTTTCAAATAATTGAAAACTTGGAAAACCAATTGATAAAATAAACTGGAAGAAACCATGAAAATCGCAGTATTAATAGAAAATTCAGTAGGTGTTTTAATTCCTACAGGCCTCTGTGGAGAACATGGCTTGAGTTTATGGATTGAGCATGAAAACTGTAAAATTTTGTTTGATACTGGACAGACAGGAAAAGTCGTAGATAATGTACTTCGTTTGGGTATAAATCTAAAAGAAGCTGATGCTATTGTTTTAAGTCATGGGCATTATGACCATACAGGTGGATTAAAGTCAGTTTTAGAATTTATAGGGAAACCTATTGATATTTATGCTCATAAAGATATTTTCAGCTTACATTACGCTTCTCCTGTAGATCGTTATATTGGAATACCTTTTAGAAAAGAAGAATTAGAAGGACTTGGGGCTAATTTTAGGTGGATAAAAGAGCCTACCGAAATATTTCCTAATATCTGGTTAAGTGGGGAAGTCCCAAGAAAAACAACTTTTGAAAAAATAGATGAAAGACTGTATATCAAAGAAAATGATAAGAAACTTCCAGACCCTATACTTGATGATATGAGTTTATTTATGAAAACAAATAAAGGGCTTGTTATAGTTCTTGGATGTGCTCATTCTGGTGTAGTAAACATTATAGAACATGCTAAAAAGGTTACAAAAGAAGACAAAATTTATGCGATTATTGGAGGAACTCATCTTAGCTCTGCATCAGGATTGCAACTTGAGGAAACATTCGTTTATTTAGCAAGACTTAACTTGGGGCTTATTGCAACCAATCACTGCACAGGTCTAAATGTAGCAGCAAGATTTAAAGAAATTTTTGGTCCTCGATTTAGGTTTGGTGCTACTGGTGAAATTATAACTATTTAAGGAGTCCCATTTGATTATAGCAGTTGCAAGCGGAAAAGGGGGGACTGGAAAGACCACGGTTTCTGTAAATCTTGCATTAAGCTTGGAGAAGGTTCAATTAGTTGACTGTGATGTAGAAGAACCTAATATTCATATTTTTTTAAAACCCGAAATACTTGAAACTTATCCTGTAAAAACAACGATTCCAGAAATAGATAAAAATAAATGCACATATTGTAGAAAATGTAGTGAAATCTGTGCTTACAATGCCTTATCTGTAATTAAATTTGAAGATGGCGAAAAACCTTCAGGAGAAATAATTTTCTTTTCTCATTTATGTCATGGATGTGAAGGTTGTATTTTACTTTGTCCTGAAGAAGCTATTAAAAAAGGAGAAAGAGAAATAGGGTTGGTAAGAATTGGAATGAAGGCAAATGTTCGTTTTATTGAGGGTAAACTCAATATTTCTGAAGTTTTAGCACCAAAGGTTATTGAAACTGCCAAGTCTTTTATAGACGAAACTATCCCCACTATCATTGATGCACCACCTGGTACTTCATGCCCTGTTGTTGCTTCTCTAAATGGAGTTGATTTTTGCATTTTAGTTACTGAACCAACACCTTTTGGACTTCATGACCTTGAAATAGCTTATGAAGTTACCAAAGTCCTTAAAATACCTTCCGGAGTGGTCATAAATAAGTCTGAAGATGATAGTTTAATTGAGAAGTTTTGCCAAAAAAACAAAATACCCATTTTAATGAAGATACCCTTTGATAAAAAAATAGCTGAAACCTATTCTAAAGGTGTGCCTTTAGTAGAAGCCTTTCCAGAATATAAAGAAAAATTTTTAAAACTTTTTGAAAAAATTAAAGGACAGCTTAAATGAAACAAATTCTGATTATCAGTGGAAAAGGAGGAACAGGGAAAACAGTTGTTTCTGGTTGTTTAGCTGTTTTTTTAAAAAATAAAGTTATGGTAGATGCTGATGTTGATGCAGCAAATTTACACCTGCTTCTTCATCCAGAAATTAAGGAGAGTTATGACTTTGTAGGAGGAAAGCTTGCGAAAATTGATAAAGATAAATGTTCTGAATGTGGAACTTGTATAGAAATTTGCAAATTTTCTGCAATTTCAGAAAATTTTGAAATTAACCCACTTTTTTGTGAAGGTTGCACTATTTGTAGTTATTTTTGTCCTGAATCTGCTATAATTTTAGAAGACAGAATTTCTGGAAAGTACTTTATTTCTGAAACAAAATACGGTCCTTTAGTTCATGCAAGGCTTGGAATTGCTCAGGAAAATTCAGGAAAACTGGTAGCTAAATTAAGAGAATTAGCTAAAAATATTGCAGAAAAAGAAAAGAAGGACTTTGTAATTATTGATGGTCCACCTGGAGTAGGGTGCCCTGTTATGGCAAGTATGACAGAGATAGATTTAGTTATTGCAGTAACTGAACCCACGCTTTCTGGACTTCATGACTTAGAAAGAATTTTAAAACTTGCTAATCATTTTAAAATACCCGTTAAAGTAATTATAAATAAGTTTGATCTTAACCCAGAAATGAGCTCCCAGATAGAGTCAAATTTAAAAGAAAAAAATATAGATGTTGTAGGAAAAATACCATTTTCAGAGGAAATAATGAATTCTGTAAAAAATCAAATTCCTTTTTTAGAATATGCTAAAATGTTTAATAGAAACATAGAGGTTGCTGAGCTTATCGAAAAAATCTTAAACAATGCCATATATTCAACCTTTTGATCCGTGGAAATCTTCTCTCTGCACATGTCCTCCTAAATACAGCTTAAATCCTTATACTGGATGCGGGCATCGTTGCCTATATTGTTATGCTACAAGTTTTATTAAAGATTTCTACAAACCAAGACCCAAGAAAGACTTTTTAAAAATTGTGGAAAGAGACCTTAGAAAACTTCCAGAAAATAGCCTTATTTCCCTTTCCAACTCTTCTGATCCTTATCAACCTCTGGAAAGCACTTACAGGTATACAAGAAAATTTCTGGAACTTTTGGCAGAAAAAAACTACAAAATTTTAATTATTACCAAATCAGATCTTATTCTAAGAGATTTAGATCTTTTAAAAAGACTTAGATGCGCAGTGAGCATTACCATTACTTCTAAAACTTTAACTTCCAAACTTGAACCAGGAGCACCAAGCTATGAAAAGCGTTTGCAGGCTATAAAAGCTCTTTCTGAAGCTGGTATCCCCGTTTCTGTTAGGCTTGACCCTATTATCCATGGTTTAAATGAAAAAGAGATTTTAGAAATCCTTGAAGAGATATCACCTTATGTAAAACACATAACTGCAAGCACCTATAAAGCTAAACCAGATTCTTTAAAAAGACTGAATGATGCCTTTCCAGAAAAAAGGGCTTTCTGGGAGGAGCTTTATTTAAAAGAAGGAAAACGGCTTGGCAATGCAATCTACTTGAAAGATAAAATAAGATATGAATTGATTAATCCTCTTTATAAAAAGGCTAAAGAATACAAAATTTCTTTTGCAACTTGTAGAGAAGCTTTAAAAATGTTTGAAAACCCTCAAAAATGTGATGGAAGCTTTTTGATTCCTTAAGTTATTTAAACAGTTTTTACTTTTTCTTGGTAGTGTAATATCTTGTGTAAGGTAAAAATTGAAGTAACCTCCTGAGGAACAAGCCTCTTTATAAAATCCCAATCCAACAGAAGGTGAAAAATGAAATTAACAAAAATTTGGGTAAAAGCTATGATTACACAAATCTTTTATGCTATATTATAATTATTGTATTACTTAGCATATTTCTTCATTTCCCTTCCATTATTTTGTAGTTTCTTTTCTCTAAATAATCACCTAATAAAAT
>JAGGXL010000162.1 GCA_021163085.1 Thermodesulfobacterium sp.
GTTCTTTTAAACAATTTTTATACACCTCAAATAGTTTGTCTTCAACCTCTTTCCCTTCTATATACTTAAAAAATTTTCTAAACAGAATTTCTTCGTTAAGTTTTTCTTTTTTACTTTTCAAAAAGTTTTCTTCCATAAGATTTTCTTCCAACGAGAAATCTTCTTTTTTTTCTTCTTCGTATTCTAAGGATAAAAGATTGGGAAAAACAGTTTTCAGCCTTTCAAAGGGATGCAAAACAGGAGTTTTATCCTTAAGAACTACCTTTACATATGCATCATCCTTAGGCGAGTTTATAAGCTCTTTAAAATAGCCACTTACTATTTTCATCTTAAAAGAAGATGGAAGGTATATAGCTTCTTCTTTTACCAGTGCACCATTTTTAATTTCAAAGAACCATACTCCTTTTTTATATACTGATTCTTCAAAACTGTAGGGAAGGATAGAGCCAGAATAGAAAACCTTAGAAGATATTTTTTGAAGTCTGTGAAGATGTCCTAAAAGAAGAATATCAAAGTTTTCAAAAATTTTCAGAGGGAAAACCTCTTCCATTCCCATAAATTTAAAAGAGACTTCTTCACCAGTAAATATTCCTTTTTCTACTGCAAAATGTCCAAGCACTATAGCAGGCTTATAGATACTGTCCTTAGTTAAACACAGGAGAAGCTCCATAAGATCTTTAAGTAGAAGTTGAGATTTTTGAGCATAAAAACTTACAATTCTTTTATTCTCCTCTTTCCAAAATATTTCAATATTTTCTTTTAATTCATAAAGATGAAGATAAGGCAAAATATAAAAATGTACTTTTTCTCCTTTTTCGTTTTCCCAAAGAAAAGGATTTTTAAAATAATATAAGTTATCAACCATAAAAAGGCGGTTATATTTTAGGAAGTCTTTAAAGAGAGTAACTTTTTTGGAATCGTGATTCCCAAGGATAAAGATAGAGGTGATCTTTTCGTTAAAAAGCCAAAAAAGAATTTCTGAAAAAAGTTTTAAAGTTTCCAAATCCGGATTTGGCTTATCTACTATATCTCCGGTAATAATAAGAAGATCAGGGTTGATTTCTTTTATAAGAGGAAAAAAGGTTTTTTCAAAAAAAAGAGCTTGTTCTTCAATTAATTTTTTTCCAAATATATTTTTTCCAAGATGCCAGTCTGAAGTATGGAAAATTTTCAATATATCCTCTTTTTTTGAATTATTTTTTTAATCCTTGGGCTATGATAAAAATTTCTCTACTTTCTTTTCTTGAGCTTTTTGTTTTAAAAAATTTAACACTTTTAAAGTATTTTTCAATTTGCTTTTTTAATTCAGGAAGTTTTTCTCCTTCAAATACTTTTGCTACAAAGGATCCTCCATTTTTTAAATAATCGATTGCCAGTTCCAGAGCTTTTTCAACCAGCCTTACAGAGCGAA
This sequence comes from Thermodesulfobacterium sp., assembly GCA_021163085.1. GTDB lineage: Bacteria > Desulfobacterota > Thermodesulfobacteria > Thermodesulfobacteriales > Thermodesulfobacteriaceae > Thermodesulfobacterium. The sequence continues at coordinate 1,412 of JAGGXL010000162.1, forward strand.
CGTGATCACCAAATCTTTCTCCTGTTGTTTTAGGAGCCATATCACTTAAGATTACATCAAACTTGTTAATGTTTAAGCTTTCAAAATCTGTTTTTTCTAACTCAAACACATCTTTTTGAAGAAAGTAAAAATTTGGATGACTGATTTTTACAGGTAAAAGATCAACCCCCACTACTTTCCCCTTTTCACCTATGATATTAAGAGCATACTTGGACCAGGAACCAGGAGAAGCTCCTAAATCTAAAACAGTATTTCTTTTTTTAATAATTTTATATTTTTCCTGTATTTCCATAAGTTTAAAAACTGAGCGTGCAGGGAATCCTTTTTCCTTAGCTTTTTTAGACCATTTATCAAACCATTTATTTTTACTCATTACAACTTTTATTTTAACATCCTTATTCTGTAAAACCAAACTTGACTTTTTTATTAGAAATTTTTATGGTATGATTTTAAAAAAGTTGGTTTTTTAAAAGTTTAACAGGAGGAAAAGTTTATGAAGGTGCCTGAAAAAAACATAGACAAGAAAAAAGCTGTTGAAGCAGCTATTTTTCAAATTGAGAAGCAGTTTGGGAAAGGCTCTATAATGCGTTTGGGAGAAAGTGAAAAAAAGATTGAAGTTGGGACTATACCTACAGGTTCATTGAGCCTTGATATAGCAACAGGTATAGGGGGAATACCAAGAGGAAGAATTACAGAAATTTATGGAGCTGAAGCTTCAGGAAAAACAACCTTAGCACTTCATATGGTAGCTGAAGCTCAAAAATTAGGAGGGGTTGCAGCTTTTATAGATGCAGAACATGCTTTAGATATTAATTATGCGAGGAAACTTGGTGTTAAGGTAGAGGACTTATTAATTTCTCAGCCAGACACAGGGGAGCAGGCTTTAGAAATTGCAGAGGTTTTGGCAAGAAGTGGAGCTGTTGATATTATTGTTGTAGATTCAGTTGCAGCTCTTGTCCCTAAAGCAGAACTGGAAGGAGAAATGGAAGATCAACAGGTTGGGCTACAGGCTCGTCTTATGTCAAAAGCCATGAGAAAACTTACTGCTGCTATATCTAAAAGTAATACTGCAGTAGTTTTTATAAACCAGACCCGTATGAAAATAGGTATAGGAGGATATGGAGGACCTCCTGAAACCACACCAGGAGGAATGGCTCTCAAATTTTTTGCTTCTCTTAGATTGGAGATAAGAAGATTAGGTGCTATAAAAGAAGGAACAGAAACAATGGGACATAGAGTAAGAGTAAAAATAGTCAAGAACAAACTTTCTCCGCCCTTTAAGGAAGTTGAATTTGATATATATTTCGGAGAAGGTATTTCAAAAGAAGCTGAACTTATTGATCTCGGGCTTGCTATGGGAATTATTGAAAGAAGTGGATCGTGGTATACCTATAAAGCAGATGGAAAAGAAGAAAGATTGGGACAGGGTAAAGAAAATGTAAGAAGACTCCTCAAGGAGAAAAAAGAGCTTGCTCAGGAGATAGAAAGAAAAATAAGAGAGTTGGCTGGCTTGCCACTACCTGAAAATATATCCACAGATTCTAATTCTTAAGAATATGCATTCGCTTTCTTTAAAAGAATTAAAACAAAGATTAAAGAATATAAAACTTTTAATAATAGGAGACTGCATACTTGATAGATATTTTGTGGGGGAGGTTAGCAGAATTTCTCCAGAAGCACCAGTTCCTATATTTGATCTAAAAGAAACTTACTTCAGCTTAGGTGGAGCAGCAAATGTAGCTGCTAATTTGAGAGGTCTAAATGTTAATGTTGAATTGATGGGTGTTGTAGGAAAAGATGAATACGGAAAGATCTTAAAAGAACTTGCAGAAAAAGAGAATATAGGAACAAGGGGTATCCTTGAGGATCCTTCTCGTCCTACTACTATAAAAACAAGAATAATTGCCCAATCTCAACAACTACTTCGTATAGATAGAGAAGAGAGAAACTCAATTGATAAACAGTTGAGACAAAAATTTCAGGAGATTTATGAAGAAATTTTAACCGAGGTTGATGGAGTAATTCTTTCTGATTATGCTAAGGGTATGTTTTTGTCTGAAAGTTTTTGTGGTTGGATAATAGGAGAGGCAAAAAGAAATGGTAAATTTGTTATGGTTGATCCTAAGAGCGTGGAGTGGAAAAAGTACGAAGGTGCGACCTCAATTACTCCCAATCTTAAAGAATTTAAAGAAACTGCATTTAAGGCAAATCTTCCTCAAGAAGATTTAGAAAAATCCTCAAAGATTTTAGTTAAAAGGTACAATCTTGATTTTCTTGTAATTACCTTGGGTAAGGAAGGGATATTTTCTTATCATCCTGAAGAGGGGGCTTTTCACTGTCCATCTCAGGCAAAAGAGGTTTATGATGTTTCAGGAGCAGGAGATACTGTAATAGCAAGCTTATCTGCTTTTTATGCAGCAGGATTAACCTTAAAACAAACTGTTGAGCTGGCAAATATTGCAGCAGGGATTGTGGTTGGCAAAGTGGGAACTAAGCCGGTTTACTGGGAAGAGGTAGAGAGTTTTATTAAAGAGAATTTTCAGCAGAAGGAGGGTAAAGATGGGTAAAATTTCTCATATAAAAGCTCGTGAAATACTTGATTCAAGAGGCAATCCCACTATTGAAGTTGAAGTATGGTTAGAAAGTGGTTTTTTTGGGAGGGTGTCCATTCCTTCTGGTGCCTCAACCGGTAAATATGAAGCTTTGGAGCTAAGAGATAAAGACCCTCAAAGATACTATGGAAAAGGGGTTCAAAAAGCAGTGTTTAATGTAAATGAAATTATTGCTCCCCAGTTTGAAGGTTTAGAATCTTCCAGACAAATAGAAATTGATCAATTTCTTTGTGAACTTGATGGAACTGAAAATAAATCAAAACTTGGAGCCAATGCAATTTTAGGAGTCTCTCTCGCCTGTGCAAAAGCCACCGCTGAAGAATTCGGAATCCCCCTTTTTGCTTACATAGGCGGTTTAAGAGCAAGAACTCTCCCTGTTCCCTTTATGAATGTTATAAATGGAGGGGTGCATGCAGATAATCCTTTAGATTTTCAGGAGTTTATGATTGTTCCGTGGGGAGCAGATAGTTTTTCCAGTGCTTTAAGAATAGGAGTGGAAACTTACCATGCTTTAAAGAGCGTACTTAAAGAGAAAAAACTGAGTGTTTCTGTAGGAGACGAAGGAGGTTTTGCTCCTCAAATAAAATCTCCCGAAGAAGCCCTGGATTATTTAATAAAAGCTATTGAAAAAGCGGGGTATAAACCAGAAGAAGATATAGCAATTGCTATGGATGTAGCAGCTTCAGAACTCTACGAAGGAAAGGGTATATATAAGTTGCCAGGTCTTGGTAAAAAAATGGATAGAGAGGAGCTATTAAAATTTTACGAAAAGCTTGTCACTAATTATCCTATCATATTAATTGAAGATCCTTTCTCTGAAGATGATCCAGAAGGTTTTAAACTCATTACTCAAACCTTGGGAGATAAAGTTCAGATAGTTGGAGATGATATATTTGTAACTAATCCCAAAAGAATTAAATGGGGAATTGAAGAAAAACTAGCAAATGCAGTTTTAATAAAACTTAATCAAATAGGAACGCTAACCGAAACTATATCTGCGGTTGAGCTTGCTTATAAAAGCAACTGGAATTGCATGATTTCTCACCGTTCTGGAGAGACAGAGGACACCTTTATTGCAGACCTTGCAGTGGCTTTAAATACAGGTCAAATTAAAACAGGTGCACCGGCAAGGAGTGAAAGAGTAGCTAAGTTTAACCAGCTTTTGAGAATTGAAGAATACTTGGGTTTATCTGCTATTTTTGCAGGGAAAAATGTTTTAAAATAAGCTTATGAAATTGCTTGAAACCCTTAAAGATTTATCTAAAAAAGAATCTGTTGAATTTTGGATAAAAATTGAAGAAGGAGCAGAAATTGAGAAAAGAGATAAAAAAGAGTTTTTAGAAGAAAAATATCTGGATGAAAGCGTTTCTATAAGGTATATAAACAAAGATGGGAAAGCAGGTCTTTCCTATGCTACTTTTTTAGATCCCTCAGAAGTAAAAAAAGCTGTATCAAGAGCGAAAGTTCTTTCAAGTTGCGGAGTTCCTTCTCTTTTTCCTGAGATACAGGAGAAATATCCTGAAGTTTTTTTAAACACCGATTTAGAAATAGATCTTAAAAAAATGAGAGAAACTCTTAATGAACTGGAAGAAAAAGCATTTAGTTTTGACTCTGCAATTTCAAGAGTTGAAAAAATTAAATTATCTGCAGGAAAAATTAGGTATATTTTAATTAGAGATAATAAAGAGTTAAGTTTTGAAAAACCTTTTTGCGTTTTTTTAATTTCTGTGGTTGCTAAAGACAAAGATAAAGAGGCTTCTTCTTATGAATGGTATGAGGGAGTAGATTTTAATTATAGAGAAATAGCCAGACGGGTTGAGCTTGCCTGTAAAAAGGCTTTAGCTCTTTCTAAAACCAGAAAAGGAAAAAATTTAAAAGTTTCTGTACTTTTCTCTCCTTTTGTCGCTGTAGAACTTTTGGATCTTTTAGAATTTTCTTTTCTTGGAGATGAGATCTTAAAGGGGAGATCTTATTTGAAAGATAAACTTGGGGAAAAGACATTTAGTAAAAAAATAACAATTTTTGATGATGGAATAAATCCTTATTTACTTGAAAGCAGACCCTTTGATGATGAAGGATCAGCTCAAAACAAAAAAGTTTTGGCGGAAAAGGGAATAGTAAAAACTTTTTTATTTGATAACTACTGGAAAAAAGAAGCTGAGAAAAAAGGTTTTAGAGATATTACAGCAGGGAATTCCAGAAGACCTGATTTTTCTTCTTTTCCCAAAATTTCTTCAACTAATTTTTATATTGAAAAAGGCTTCTTAGAGAGAGAAAAATTGTTAGGATTAGAAAATGAAGTTTTTGAGGTATTGGAAATTTTAGGAGCTCATACAGCAAATCCTATTTCTGGAGACTTTTCTTTTGGAGTTTCAGGAATTTATTATAGAAAAGGAGAGCCAGTGGACTATTTTTGTGAAATGGCTCTTTCTGGAAATTTGTTTGAATTGTTTAAAAATATTTCTAAAGTTGGTTCGGATCTTTCTTTTTATGGTTCTACAGGGTCTCCGAGTTTATTTGTAGAAAAAATGGATTTAGGAGGGGGAACCTAAATGGATATTAAAGAAGCCATTGTAAAACTTAAAGAAGGAGAAAATTTAAAAAGAGAAGAGGCCTATGAAGTTTTTAAAAAGATAGCTTCTGATGATTTTGAGGAAGAGGAGGTAGAGAAATTTCTTGATCTTTTAAGAAAAAAGGGAGAAACCTGGCAGGAGGTTGCAGGTGCTGTTATGGCATATAGAGAAATTATGACGAAGGTTCCTCACAGGCTACCTGAATCTGCTATAATTGTTGATACATGTGGAACAGGAGGAGATAAGAAAAATACCTTTAATTTTTCAACAGCAGTTTCAATAGCGCTTTCAGCCATAGAAGGAATTTATGTTGCTAAACATGGAAATAGGTCTATTTCGAGTAAATGTGGTAGCGCAGACTTGATGGAAACCTGTGGAATTCCTTTGGATTTACACCCAGAGGCTTCAGCTCAGGCTCTTGAAGAAATAGGTTTTGCTTTTCTTTTTGCTCCACTTTATCATCCAGCTTTTAAAAAGGTTGCAGAAATAAGAAAAAAACTTGGTAAAACTGTTTTTAATATATTAGGTCCTCTTTTAAATCCAGCAATTGCTAATTATCAACTAATGGGGGTTTGTCACTTCCTGCTTACAGAAAAAATAGCCTATGTACTTGATAGTATTGGAACTAAAAGGGCTCTGGTTGTTTTTGGAGAAGAGGGATACGATGAAATAACTATTACTGGTTCTACCAAAGTTTCAGAGTTAAGGGATGAAAAAATTACAACTTATTATGTAGATCCAGAAGATTTTGGATTTGAAAGATGTGAAAATCCAGAAGAACTCGTAGTTATGGATCCTGCTCAAAGTAAAGAAACTCTTGAAAATCTTCTACAGGGCAAGCTTGAAGGTCCAATTATGGACATGTTCCTCTTAAATCTTGGAGGAGCTATTTATTTATGTGAAAAGGCAATAGATTTTAAAGGAGGAATTAAAAAGGCAAGAGCCCTTATTGAATCAGGTCAAGCCTGGAAAAAATGGCAGGAAATCCTGAATTACTATCAAAGGTTTAAAATTTAAAAGAGCAAATGCTTCTCATTTTTTGGGTAGAAGCATTGCAAATTAAAAGAAATATCCAAACAAGAGATCTTTCTGCAATAAAAGTCTCACTTGATAATCTTTTAAAGAGGGTGAAACACGAGGATAAAAACAAAGAACGACAATCGTCCAGAGGGAGGGTATATACGAACAGTTCTGATATGAACGAGTTATTCGAAATTGCGGGTGTCAGGAATAGGGAAATAGTGAAGGTGATAAAATGGCAATAAGAAGAATATATATCGAGAATTTTCGGTCAATAAAGAGACTTGATTTTAAGCCGAGTATGCTTACAGCTCTTATTGGGAAAAATAATTCAGGCAAATCTAATATATTAAAGGCTATTGATCTAATGTTAGGAGAGAAATGGCCACCTTACACTATCTCTGAAGAAGATATTTATAATCATGACGAAAATTTAACTGTAAAAATAGAACTTTATTTTGATGAGCCAATAATTCATACTTACTATAGCGAAAACATTGAAATAAACGGCTTTAGATTGGAATTTAATGCAAACTATGGTGGGAATTTGGCGTGTATCGATGAGGATGGCAACGAAGTTATGACTCAGTACAATAGACCACTTTCTCTTTCAAATAAAATACGAAATAAAGTTCCTGTAATTTTAGTTGGAGTTGATAGAAATTTATCAAAAATATTATCTGCAGGTCAACGGACTGTTTTGGGAAAATTACTACAGGATGTTGCACAAAAATTCGAAAATAGCGAGGATAAAGTAGAGGAATTTAATCAAAAAATGGAGGAAGCTACAGAAGTTCTTAGAATAGATACTTTTAGAGAGTTAGAACAGGTAATTGTAGAAAATGTAAAGCTTTTAACAGGTTTTTATGATGTCACTATTAGATTTAAAGAGCCCAATATATTGTCACATTATAAAAATTTACAACTGGTTATTAGAGAATCTTCAGATTATGACGAATTTTCAGCGCTTGACATGGGAGCAGGGATTCAAAGTGCTATTGTAATTGCGTTATTAAACGCATATAAAATGCTAAGACGTTCCGGTGCTATTTTATTGATCGAAGAACCAGAGGTATATCTTCATCCCCATTCAAGACGATATTTTTACTCTTTGCTTAAAGATCTTGCAGAACAAGGGAATCAAATCTTTTATACTACCCATTCTCCAGAATTTGTAGATTTGTCAAATTATGAATATGTTTCTATCGTTAGAAAGTCGCTCACGGAAGGAACAAAAGTAAAACAAGCGCAACTTACACTTACGCCAGGCTCCAAAGAGGAATTAAAGCTTTTGATCCAATTTGATGCTAGCAGAAATGAAGTCTTTTTTGCAAATAAAGTTATGTTCGTTGAAGGACCCTCTGAAAGATACTCTCTACCTCATATCTTTAAATTGAAAGGTATAGATATCAATCGTGAGGGCATATCTATTATCGATTCAGGAGGGAAAGAAAACATGGAATTTTTTATTAAAATACTTAAAGAATTTGAAATCCCTTTTATAGTATTGCACGATGAGGATAGAAATGCAAATAATTATCAAAGTTATCATGCAAGACCAAACGGACTAAATGCCAAAATTGAAAGTGCGGTAGGAAACCCAAATTTGATATTTAAAGCAGACCCTGACTTTGAGGGGGTTTTAGGATTAAGTGGAAAAGATAAAGTTAGAGATGCCATAACAAAGGCAAGAAATCTTAAACCAGAAGAAATCCCAGAAGTGATAAACGATGCAATTAAAAAAATTATTCAACTATAATGTCCCGTCGCCCGCAACTCTCCGCTTCGCTTCGGTGTTATCGCACTCGGACAACAGGAGGATATGTGGCTCGTTAACACTTGCCCAAAATTCGCCTTACGGCGAAACTTCACATATCCCCAGAACGTTAGGTGAAATATTGCCTGATGAAACAAAAAACTAAAAAACAAAAGGAGGGTTGATAAGATGCCATGGGTAAAAAGAGAAGACTGTATTGGTTGTGGTATGTGTGTTGAGGAGTGTCCCGTAGGAGCAATTTCTTTAGAGAAAGATGTGGCAGTAATAGATATGGCTAACTGTATTCGTTGTGGAGTCTGCCACGATGTGTGTCCCGAGGGTGCGGTGAGACACGACAGCGAAAGAATAGAGGAAGAGGTAGAGGAGAATGTAAGAAAAACAAAAGAATGTATGAACGCTTGCGCTACATATCTTGGTGATGTGAAAGAAAAGCAGAAATGTCTTAATAGGATGATAAAATATTTCAATAAAGAAAAAATTGTTATTGAAAAAACATTGGAAAGACTACAAAAGCTTAAGGAGGAGTTATCGCTATCTTTGGGAACAAGTGAAGATGATACTGTAGAAAGAAAATGATAGAATAATACATCGCCTAAATGGCAGTTGTCAAGAGAATTGTGGAGAGTGTCCACCCAATTGTGTAAAATGTTAAAATGAATAAAATACAAGAAGGAGGGTGGGCACATGACAAAGGTTAAGAAAGCATTTAATACTGAAGAAGTGCAGGCAA
>JAGGXL010000177.1 GCA_021163085.1 Thermodesulfobacterium sp.
CTAATAATATTGTAATTGTTCCAAATTCTAAATTAGCTTCTTCAATTATTACTAATTATTATCTTCCTGAAAAGGAACTTGCAGTATTGGTTCAGGTTGGAGTCAGTTACAATAGTGATCTTGAAAATGTAGAAAGAGTAACAATTGAAGTTGCTAAAGAAGTTATGAAAGAAGTTCCTGGTGGGGTGCCAAATTTCGAGCCTTTTATTAGATATCATACCTTCGGAGACTTTAGCATTAATTTTACAGTTATTCTTAGAGCCCAGAGCTATGTTGATAGATATCTTGTAACTCATGAATTTGTGAAAAGACTTCACAAAAGATACAAAGAAGAAGAAATTGAAATTCCATTTCCTATAAGAACAGTTTATTTGAAACAGTAATATAAAAATCTCAAATACTTGTCTGATTTTAAAAAATGTTTTATTTTAATAATAAAGTAAAAATTATATATGATTTAAAAAATTAACTAATATAAAAATGAAAAATAAAAAAGGTGTTAGTTTATTAGAATGTCTTATAGTTCTTAGTATAATTGTTATTCTTTCTACTTTTGCTGTTCCTGCATGGAATAGGTTTTTTGAAATAAATAGATACAATAATTTTATTATGGCAGTAGAAAATGCTATAACTCAGGCAAAAATAATTGCTATGGAAAAAAGCACAAATGTGGGAGTTTGCGTAAGTGGAAACCAAGTTTTAATTTATGATACTGGATATGCTAGAAGTAATAATCCTTGCACAGGAACTCTCCTTTTTACTGTAACTCCTGAAAGTGAAAATATTTCTGTCTCTTCTTCTGGGACAATAATTTTTGATCCAAGAGGATTAAATATAATGGTGGGAGGAAATGTGTGTATTCATCATAATGAATTCAATACTTATTATAGAATTAGAGTAGGTAGAGGGCATCAAAGAGTGGAAAAAGGAGAAGGGGAATGTCCTTAAAATTAAAAGGATTTACACTTATTGAAGCTCTTATAGCAATTCTTCTTTTTAGCATTGTAATAATAGGTATTTCTTATTTAATTACTAATTCTGCTACTTATACAAGAAATAGAATTATAACAGAATGTCTTGTTAACGCTGCAAATTCTGCTATAGAAGCCTGTAGAGGTGGAAAAAATATAAGTAGTTTCAATTGCGGGGGGTTAAATATAAGTATAAATATAAATACAGACTGTTCATCAATTACAATTCCCAGTAATACCTGGGATGCTAACTGTGAAGACGTTACTGTTACTGCAAGGTATGGGAATAATATGCACACTTTAAGGGATATGGTGTGTAAATTTGGTGGCGCTTAAAATGAAAAAAGGATTCACTTTGATTGAATTATTGGTAGTAATTTTAATTTCAGCTTTAATTATAGGTGCTGTAACAGGACTTTACATAGCACATCAAAGAATTCAAGCTCCTGCCAAAGCCACATCTGATGTAATGGAGATACAAAGAGCAGGTCTTGCTCAACTTGAATGGCTTTTTAGCAGATGGGGAACAGGAACTCCTTGTAATGATCCCACAGGAGCTAACATTTGCACAAGAATAAGACCCTGTGATGTAAATGGAAACTTCACCTATCCTCCTCCAAGTACGCTCTGTGTAAGTATAAGATCTGGTAATCCATGTTCAGAAGTGTATTTTTATGCCAATTTTGAAGGAATGGGTATAGTTAATAGTATTTACAGAAATGAGGTTCGGTTGCTGAGTTGCAGATTGGAAACAGAAGATAATAATAACTGTTTTCATATTTTAAGGTATGGAAGGTTTCTCCGAAATGCAAATAATACAGACGAAGTGTTAATTTTTGGATTACAAAATCTTAACAATCAAAGGGCTGAATGTTTAGATTCTCAATATACCAATCCTGCTAATTATAATGCTCAGTGTAGCAGAAATGCAACTATTTACAATGGATTCATAATGAATCAGGCAGGAGAGTTTCAAAACTGGCTACTTCTTGAGGGAGGAGATGTGATCATAAGAGTTCCTAAAAGAGTTCATTTATACTGTGAGAATGGTCCTGATAATAGACTTTGGTTAAAAATGGATTTAACAGATATGGCAGAAAATTGTACTCAAGATGAGCCAGCTGTTAATATTTCTCCTGTTGAAAATTTTGATGCAGTTTTAATTGTAGGAAGTGAGGAAATTGATGATACCTTTTCAAGAAATAATCCGAGTTTTGCTAATTATCTCAATAGTTCTTCTGGAGCTATAAAAATAAGGGTAACTTTTAGAAATTTTGAAGCTCAAAACAGTCCTAATTACAGAACAATTAGTGTTGAAAGAATTTTTGGGAGGTAAAAATGGAAAAGATAAAAAAAGATAAAGGATATGTTTTGTTAATTGTTATTATCATTTCTGCAGTCATTGCTCTTGTTGGAGCAGGACTTGCAGTTATGAATAAACTCAGCTTTCTTTCAACAAGAGCAAATGTGCTTTTTAATAGAGTTCAAAAAGCTGCTCACTATGGAATAATGGAGGCTACAAGAAGAATTGTTGAGAACGGTGGATTGTGTGAAGAAGGAATTATAGAAAATACAATTAATGTAGATGGGATTGATGTAAATATCACTACTTCAAGAAGAGGTTTAGTGTGTTCTATAAGATCTGAAGCAACCTCAGGCAATGCAAAAGCGGTTCTTGTTGCTACAACTCAAGGATTTTACGGAATAGGAACTTATACAGTTAAAGGACAGGTTAATGCAAATATATATGGAGGTCTGGTTTCTGGATGCGATAGTGATAATGATTGCTCAATTCCTGGTTTCATTGCATCAGGTTCTATAAGTGTTAATACTATACAAAAAAACTGCCCACAAACAAGTTCTTCTGGTGTTTATGGCATTCCTCCTACAAAACCAAATGTTAATTTTTATGATCTTGTGCCTTTAGCATTTAATGCCAATTGTTTTTACGAACTTCTTACAATTTTAGAAACTGAAGATTTTTGGGAAGGATACCCCATGGGGCTTGGAAGCAATCCTTTGTGGAAAGATGAAAATGGAACGTCAAGACAGGATATAGTATTTGATAAAGGTAATTTAACAAGTTGTCCAAATCCAGGAGAGGTTGATGAAGCAGGCTTAATAATGGGAAATATGAGTGTAATTTTTCCTCAAGTGCCAAGCATTTCCCCCTCTTGTAGAGTGGATAGAGATAAAGATTTAACTCTTAATTTAACGACTATGAAGGTTACTTCTGGATCTGAAACTATTGATTTAAGTAATTGCACAGAAATTTTGATTAACTCAGGAACAAAAACTTTACGAATAAATGGTAAAGCCTCTCAAATAAAATACATTTACACTACAAACAATAGTGGAATAACTATAAATGGAGCTGAAAATGGGACCCTAATTAACAATGCTACATCTGAAATTGAAATAAACAGCAGTTTTGATCCTTTTGTTGTATATTCAAGAGGAGAAGTGAAGTTAAATAATGTTTCTTATATAAGGGTAGTTTCTTTAAACGACATTAACATAATTTATCCTAATGTTTCCAGCTCTACTTTGATTACTGAGAAAGATGTGGTAAATAATAGTAATAATTTAAACTTAACTAATGTAAATATATTTGCAAAAAGAATTAATTTTGGTTCATACACAAGAATAAATATCAGAGGTGGGATGCTGTATCTCTACACTCTTGCAGATAGTGAGAGAAAAAACAATACTGTTCTTAATGGATGTTGGTATAACAATAATTGTGCTTGGATAGGAAGTTCTTTGAGATCTGCAAACATAGGAACTTCTGATAATCCTATTCTTCTCTTTTTAGTAAATTCTGCTACTTATATAAGAAATACTAATACAGTAAATATTAATGCTGTGCTTTTTGGAGAAGGTGTAACTTATTTAACATGGAGGTATGTTAATACTCAAAATTATAGAGGAATTCTTGTGAGAAATTTTCCTTATTCAGAATCTCTTGATATAAACTTTGGAAGTGGAGTTTCTCTCCAACTTGATTATGGAATTATTAATACTTTAAATCAAAAATATTGGTTTGTAAGAAAATTTGAATGCATTAAAGATGACCCTCTACCTTATGCCCAAACCATACAAACACTTCACAGCTCTTACTAACCACCTAACTACCACTTCGGAAGTGGTAGAAGGTTGAAAAGATAGATAAGGCTTGCAAGAGCTAAAAAAGGACCAAAAGGAATTTCAGTTTTAAAATCGAGCTTCTTAGGAATTTTTCTAAGTCTATACCAAAAATAAACAATTAAATAAGCCAAAATACCAGTTAAAGAAGCTACAATTAAAATTGTATAAAAACTTTTATAACCCAAAAAAGCCCCAATTCCTCCCATAAGCTTAAAATCTCCCATTCCCATGCCCTCTCTTTTAGAAAACTGATAATAAATTTCGTTTATTAAAAACAAAAGC
>JAGGXL010000063.1 GCA_021163085.1 Thermodesulfobacterium sp.
AAAGAAATATACTCAACAACCTGGCATAAAAAAGGCACTCAAAATAAAAGATTCCAGGACATGTTTTCAATAATAAGGTATCCCCGAAAGATAATAGGACAGTGGAGAAAATATAAGGGCAAAGAATGGTGGGTTTTTGATTCCTATGACTTAGAAAAGGATCCCATGGAGAAAAACTCATTGCCCGTCTCAGATGAAGAAAAAAAAGAGTTAAAAAATCTGGAAAAGGAACTAAAAAATAAGTTAAAAAAAGTGGCTCTGAAAGGTTCAAAAAAATACCTTGAAACTTTAAGGGCATTGGGATATGTTAGATAAAAAAACTGGAATTCTTTCTCTATTCATTGATGCCTTTGTCTTATCTCTTTTTGCGGTTGCCCTGGAATATTTCTTTTACTTTATTTGCCAGGATAATCTTATAAGCTTTGGAATTTTCTGGAGAAACATCATTAACTATACTTTTTTCTTCACAATTTTATTAATCATTCTCTCAATTATCCCAGCTCTATCTGGCAAAAAATTTCTTACTGGTTTAACTCTATACCTGCCAGTAATGGTAATCTTAACAGCTTCTTTTTTATTTAACACATACCACAAAAAACTGGTTTCTTTTAGCACTATTCTAATATTTTTCATTATGGCAATTCTGGTTCCTATTATTCTGGCTCTATTTCGTAAAAACAAAAGGAAGCTCCTGATTTTTCTGGAAATACTTTTTTGCGCATTTACTTTCTCTTATCTCTCAATTCAGCGAATTTTATTTAATGCAAACTTCCCTGAAGCAATAGATGGAAATGGAATAATAGTTGTGCTTGTTGATGCTCTCAGAGCAGATATGATAAACGAAAAAATTATGCCATTTACTTACAGCCTTGCAAAAAAATCCCTTTATTTCACCAATGCTCACTCGGCGGCAAGTGCTACAATTCCCTCTATATTTGCACTTTTTACCGGAAAACTTCCCTACTTTTTTATAGAAAAAGGAAGTCTGAAAAAAATTATTGGACAGGAACTTACAATTGCTCAAATACTCAGGAAGAGGGGTTATACAACCATAGGTGTTTCTTCAAATTTGCTTATTTGTAAAGAATTAGGCTTTTCATCTGGATTTCAAAAATTTTTAAATGTTGGGATTGAGTGGAGAAGATTTGCCCTTTACAGGTTTCCTCAAAACTCCTATTTCCAGGCAAAGGGGATAAAATTATACAAATTTCTTGAGGTTCTCCCATTCAGAATAGGCGATGGTGCAAATGTTTTAAATTATGAAGCGGTAAAAATAATAAAAAAATATGCTGGCAAAAAAGTTTTCATCTATCTTCATTATATGGATACGCATTCCCCTTATGGGCCACCGAAATATATTCTCAAGGATAAAAAACCTGATTGGAACCACCTTAACCCTGGCTGGCACTTTAAAATGATAAATGGGTTTCCGGAGATAGAATTTTACAAATACCCTGAAAATATAGAACGAGCTTTCAAAACACTGTATAAGGCTGAGGCAAAGTATTTTGACTCTAAATTTTCAGAACTTATGACTGTTTTAAAAAGAACTGGTTTTATGAATAAAGGCACAATAATCTTTTTAGCAGACCACGGAGAGGCCTTCAGGGAACATGGGGAACTATCCCATGGAAATTTCCTTTACGAGGAACTCATAAGGGTGCCTCTTTTTATATTTTCAAGGGATATAAAACCAACAACGGTTAATTCTCCTGTAAATTCAAATTTCACTGTATACAATTTTCTTAAAAAAGGTGGGACAATAGAAACTGGAGAAAATTCTATTCTATCTACCATATGGTCAATTAAGAGGGAAGGGAAAAAACAGGTATATTCCCTAATAAATTCCACTTTAAAAACCATAGGCACATGGAGATTATATAAAGGAAAAGCATGGTGGGAATTTCACACTTACAATCTTGCAAAAGACCCCGGAGAAAAATTTCCTTTAGAAACCAATGAAAATGATAGAGTAGAAATCCTGAAAATCTTCAAGCAACTAAATCAGAAATCAAGTAAGATAAAAACAGCCCCTTCCAAAGAATATTTAAATAAACTCAAATCCCTTGGTTATGTTAAATAAAAAAACTCTGATTTTATTTTTACTTGCATTTTTCATATACCTTTTTACAGGTTTCAATGCTCCCCTTCAAAGAGACCCTGGAATTTATATTTACTCCGCTAATATGATTTTGGAGGGTATTCCGCCTTACAAAAGCATTTTCGACCATAAGGGCCCAGGGGCTCCATTAATTCTCGCATCCTTAGCAAAGCTGTATAGCATTTTCTCTAAAGACATCCTGGGAGAAATATTATTCATAAGAGTTATAACCATCTTTCTAATTTCGCTTATTCCTATTTTAATTTTCTTTATATCCTTGGATTTTCTAAATGAGAACGCTGCATTTTTAACTTCACTGGTTTTCATCACATTTTTTGGTTTTACTTTTTTTGCTTCAGCCCCGAGACCCAAAGGCTTTTTATTGTTGTTTGAGACATTATTTCTTCTTTTTATTATAAGGAAAAATTACTTATGGGCAGGCTTTTTTGCTTCAGCTGCTGCAATTGTTTGGCAACCAATGGGACTTTTTGTTCTGGCTGGCTTATACGATTCCATAAAAGAAAAAAAATGGAAGAAATACATTGCAGGTTCTTTCATCCTCCCTGTTTTAACC
>JAGGXL010000173.1 GCA_021163085.1 Thermodesulfobacterium sp.
AATGCCACCTCAGGGGACAAGTGAAGTAAACCTTCAGGTAATATTTGACAGCAGGAAATCTTTAGAAACTACAGATGATCCTCTGTGGCAAAATTATGATGCAACCAGAGAAACGGCTCTTGAAGATGGTAAATACGACTTTGTTTGGAGCTTACCTATTTATGACAGTTTGGGCGAACAGAGAAATCTTCAACTTTATGCAGACAGAACCTCTAATCCAAATGAATATGAACTTTTAGTTGCTCTTGATGATCCTTCTCTTGATGGTAGAGGGCAAGGTCCTTATCAGGGAGCATTTCTTTATGGTATCCTAACCTTTGGAGGAAATGGAGATGTTACAGATGCAAGATTTTGGGAAATTACCAATCCATCTTCTTTTGATCCCAATACTAATCCATCTATGGATTTGACCACACTTGGAAAGCCTCAATTTACTTTAAATATTCAAGGGAATACTCAAACTGTAACTTTAGATTTAGGATTTCAGGTCGAAGCAGATGGAAGCATAACCAGGGCTTCTTATGCAAGCAAACTCTTAGCCAATCCCTTTGTTCAGCTTTATTACAATCAGAATGGCTATGCTCAGGGTATTTTTGACAAAATTGAGTTTATTACAGAAGAAGGATTAATAAGGGCTTGGTATACTAATGGGCAGAACATAGAGGTTGCTAAGATATTTCTTGCTGATTTTACTGGATATGAGGACTCTTTAGTAAAAATAGGATCGAATCTCTTTCAGGCAAAAGAGGGAGTTATACCTTTTATATTTGCTCCTGGTCTTTATGAAAGAGGGAGACTTGTCTCTGGAGCTCTTGAAGGATCTAATGTGGATTTGGCAACAGAATTTATTGATTTAATTGTTTTACAGAGAGCTTTTCAGAGTAATGTAAGAGCAATTGTTACAGCAGATCAAACTTTAGAGGATTTTTTAAGTAAAACATAAAAATAGCCGATAAAAAATAAGGGGGGTGAATAGATATGGGTTTAACTGATGCTTTATTTACAGGAACAAGCGGATTGAGATCCCTTGGTCACGGGATGAGTGTTGTAGGAGATAATGTGGCTAATCTTAATACAACTGCATTTAAAGGCTCAAGAATATCTTTTAGCGATATAATGGCTCAGAGCATAAACACTGCTGCAGGTTCTGGACAGCTTGGAAGAGGAGCAACTCTTCAAGCACTCTATCCAATATTTACCCAGGGTTCTTTTGAATCAACAGCAAATCCAACAGACCTTGCCATTGCAGGAAATGGTTTTTTTATTGTAGCAGATCCCAGAGCTTCTGGCAATGTTTTTTATACAAGAGATGGGCAATTTATGATTGATAAAGAAGGATATCTTGTTAATGCAGCAGGGCTTAGGGTCCAGGGATGGAGAATAGATGAAGATACAGGAGACATAACAGGTGCTATCACAGATATAAGAATTGATAGAAGTTCACCCCCGGTAAAAACAAGTTTGGTTGATGTAATTGCCAACCTCAATGCTGAAATTGAAAGAACAATTACTATAGATACTGCTGGGGGTACATCATCTACAGATGATGATGTTAATTTTGCAGATAATAGTATTACAGATAATAACGGTGTCACTCTCTATGGGAAATGGAATGCTTCCTCAGACCCTCCTCTTGCAACTACTGATTATGATTACAGAACTTCACTTTATGTTTATGATTCCTTGGGAACTCCTCACGAGATCACTATCTATTATAAAGCAGCTAACTTAATTACATCAGACGGTACAACCACTGAAACCAAACCTGTATATGAATTTCTTGTTACCTGCAATCATGATGAGGATCTGAGACAAGGTTTTCCTGTTCCTGAAAAAAAAGGGATTTTGATGTATGGAATGCTTGAATTTGATACTCAGGGAAATGTTAAAAACTTCTTAAATGTTTATAGATATGGATGGGATGCTACAAATGACCAGTATCAATTAGTTAGAATAGTTGATGATAGTGGATCTCCTCAAAGTCCTCCTCCAAATGATGCTTTTGCAGATAATACTAATTTTACCACCACTATCGATACTCTCGGTGCTAATAGTTATCCTGTTTTTATAGCCGATTTTTTGGGTATTGAAGTAGCTGATTCAGGTGGAGTTGAAGATCCAGCAGCAACACAAAATCTTCAGCCTATTGAGCTCAATTTTGGATACTATCATGATGGAACTTCTTGGCGTTCTGAAACAGTTAGAACAACTCAGTATTCAGCTCCTTTTGCAACTCTGTTTTATGATCAGAATGGATTTGGTCCTGGAACCTTGGAAAGCATAGCTGCTGACAATGAAGGAAGAATTACAGGTTATTATTCAAATGGAAGAGTTATTCCTCTGTGGATGGTTGCTCTTGCTAATTTTAATGCACCAGAAAGACTACAAAAAGTGGGAGGAAATTTGTTTAAAGAAACCACCCATTCAGGTCCACCTGTGACCGGAAAACCTGGAACCAACGGACTTGGAACAATTGCTCCAAATTCTATTGAACAATCAAATGTTGATCTTGGAGAGCAGTTTGTAAAAATGATTATCTTCCAAAGAGGATTTCAGGCAGATGCAAGAATTATTACTGTCTCAGATAGTATGCTTGAAGAATTGATCAACCTTAAGAGATAATAATCTTACCAGCGGAGGAGGGCTCCACCAAAAGTGAACCCTCCTCCAAAAGCTACAAGTAAAACAAGGTCTCCTTTTTTAAGTTTTCCTTCTTTTTCTGCCTCATACAAAGCAAGTGGAATACTTGCAGCAGAGGTGTTCCCATATTTATGTATATTTACATACACTTTTTCTCTTGGGAGATTTAATCTTTCTCTCAAGTATTCTATAATTCTTAAATTAGCCTGATGTGGAACAAGAAGTTTTATATCTTCGGTGGTAAAGCCATTTCTTTTTAAAAGTTGAGTAGCTATCCTTTCCATCATTCTTGTTGCAACTTTAAAAACCTCTCTTCCCTGCATTTTTATATAATATTCTTCTTCAGAAAGTCTTTTATCGAAAGGTGGATAGCAAGAGCCACCTCCTTTCAGAGTAAGAAGAGGCCATTGAGAGCCATCGGCACCAAGAAAAATATCTATAATACCCCTTTTTTCAGGCTCTGGGCTTCTACCCATCACTACTGCTCCAGCTCCGTCTCCAAGAAGCACACAGATAGTTCTATCTTTCCAGTTTGTTTTGCGTGATAAAGCTTCTGCTCCTATAACAAGGATTTTCCAGTCAGGATTGTTTTTTATAAATTGATCTGCTACTGCTAAACCATAGATGAAACCAGAACAGGTAGCAGAAAGATCAAAGGCACCTGCATTTACAGCTTTGATTCCTTCCTGTACTAATACAGATAAGGAAGGAATGAGGTAATCCGGAGTAACTGTAGCACATATAATGAGATTTATTTCTTCAGGAGATACTTTAGCTTTTTCAAGGGCTTCAAGACTTGCCTTTATGACGTATTGGCTTATATTTTCTCCATCTTCTAAAATCCTTCTTTCTTTTATTCCTGTTCTTTCTGTAATCCATTCATCTGAAGTATCAACCATTTTTTCCAAATCAAAATTGGTAAGAACCTTAGGGGGAACAGCCATTCCTATACCAAGCACAGTAGATTTTACTATACTCATTTTTTCTTTTCTACCTCTAAAGTTTTTGTAATAGCAGTTTCTAACTGTTCAATTAGATTAAATTTTATAAAATCAATAGCTACCTTTATTGCATTTTTAATAGCTTTTGGATCAGATCTTCCATGAGCAATTATAACATTTCCTTTTACTCCGAGAAGAGGAGCTCCTCCATACTCTCTCCAGTCGGCTTTTTTTCTAAAATTTTTAATAGCCCCTTTAGCGAGACTCATTCCTAAGAGATAGACAAAAGATTTTCTAACTTCATTTTTAAGCATTTCCAAAATCGCTTCTACCACACCTTCGGATAGTTTAAGACAGATGTTTCCGATAAATCCATCGCAAACAACCACATCTACATCTCCCCAAAAAATATCCTTACTTTCTATATTCCCTATGTAATTAAGAGGGTAATTTATAAATAATTTATGAGTCTTTTTTACTAAGGTATTGCCTTTACCTGTTTCCTCTCCTATGGAAAGAAGAGCAATTTTTGGGTTTTTTCTTTTCCATATTTTTTCAAGAAGGATGCTTCCCATTAATCCAAATTGAAATAAATTAAAAGGTTTAGACTCTACATTTGCACCTGCATCAATCAGAACAAAAGGTTCTTTTAAAGAAGGGAGTAAAGTAGCTATAGCAGGGCGTCTTACTCCTTCAAGTCTTCCAAGAGTAAAAATAGCACCAGCAACAACTGCTCCAGAATTGCCAGCAGAAACAAAAGCCTGGGCTTCTCCATTTTTTAATAATTCAAGCCCTTTGAAAATTGAAGCATTTTTCTTTTTTAAAGCATCCTTAGGGGCTTCTTCCATTTTAACCACTTCTTCAGCATAGCAAAGAGAAACCCTTTCTTTGTTTTCCCAATCTTTTAAGACAGATTCTTTCCCAACCAGATATAGATGAAGTTCTGGAAAACTTTTAAGAGCTAAATCAGCTCCCTGAAGTGTTGAAGAGGGAGCTAAGTCCCCCCCCATTACATCTAATACAACTTTATACATTTTTTAATTATAGACACAATTAAACTTCTTCTTTTTCTATAAAAGCCTTGCTTTTATAATATCCACAATTAGGACATACTCTGTGCGGCATTTTAGGAGATTTACACTTAGGGCATAAAGAAAGAGAAGGAAATACTAAATGTTTGTGAGCCCTTCTTTCCCCTCTTCTTGATCTGGAAGTTTTTCTCTTAGGAACTGCCATGACAAATTAACCCCCTTTCTAAATTTTTTTGTCAGAAAAGAGCTCTTTTAAAATAGCAAAAGGGCTGTCTTTTTTATAACTTTTACACTTACATACATTTTTGTTTAGATTTGTTCCACAAACAGAACAGAGCCCTCTACAATCGGGCTGACAAAGTTTTTTATAAGGCAGACTTAAAAAAATTTCCTCTTTTAATAAATCATAAAAAGAAATCCAAGAGTTTTCGTAAAAACTAACTTCCATTTCTTCTTCAGAAAGTTCTTTTTCTTCTTCTATATTTAAAGAGGCAAGCGGCAAAATGTTTATCTTAAAATCATGTTCAATGGAAAACTCATAAGGACTTAAACATCTATCACACTCAAGAATAACCGTACCTTTTAAAAAGCCTTCTAATTTTACCTCAATTCCCAATTTTTTCAATTTAAAGTAGCCAGAAAAAGGCTTTTTTATATTAAGCTCTTCACCCAGATCAGAAATATTTTTAAATTCAACTTTAAGTCCTTCTGGGGGAATATCTTCTAAAGAAACTCCCCAATTTTTAAGATCTTGCATGATATTTAATTCTCCTCGCAAAATTTGTTAAAAGATAACTCTAAAAAAGATTTTGTCAAATGAAACTTAATAATTTTAAATATAGGCTTCCTGCAACAGGTATCCAGAAGTTATCTCTTTTAGTAAAAAATTCAGTTAAGGAAAGTAAAAAGCAAAATAAAAGCATTGAAAAGCAAAAAAATCCAGTATGAAAGTAAGTAATAAGAAAAGAAGTTGTAAAAAAAGCCAGAGCACCTTCTAAGGTTTTGTTGTTTTTGAGCTTTTTTCTTCCAATAAGGTTTCCAGCTATTGAAGCAGATGGATCTGCTATGCTTAAAATTAAAACAATAATTTGAAAGGATCTCAGATCCAAAATAGTCCAGCTTAAAATAAGTCCAGCTAAAAAATACCAGGCATCATTAAGCCTTGTAAATTCCTCTTTTTTAAGAAGTGGCACCCATAAAGATTTTAAAGGAAGGGCTTTATAAAAAAATAGACGCAAAAATTCAAAAAAAGAAAGTCCTATCCATAGAAAAACTAAAATTAAACCTAAAATAGAAAAGGGTAATTTATAGCTTAGAGCGTATATGATTAATCCTGAAGCTATGTGAAAAAGTTTTCTATAAAGATTTATTCCCATTCAATAGTTGCTGGTGGTTTTGATGAAATATCATAAACAACCCGGTTTACACCTTTAACTTCATTAATTATCTTATTTGATAGCCTTTCAAGCAGTTCATAAGGTAGTTTAACCCAGTCAGCAGTCATAGCATCTTGGCTTTTAACGCATCTTATAGCAATGACATATTCATAAGTTCTGTAATCTCCCATAACTCCAACTGTTTTTACAGGAACAAGTACAGCAAAACTCTGCCAGACTTTGTAATACCATCCTGATTTAAGCATTTCTTCTATTACAATGGCATCAGCTTCTCTAAGAATACTTAATTTCTCTTCATCAACTTTTCCAATTATTCTTATAGCTAATCCTGGTCCAGGAAAAGGTTGTCTCCAAATTATATGTTTGGGAAGACTTAAATATTCTGCAATTTTTCTTACCTCGTCTTTGAAAAGCTCTCTCAGAGGTTCTATCAGTTTTAAATTCATTTTCTCTGGAAGTCCACCTACATTGTGATGAGTTTTGATTGTAACCGAAGGGCCTTTAAAGGATACACTTTCTATTACATCAGGATAAAGAGTCCCCTGAGCAAGGTATTTTACATTTTCAAATTTTTTGGCTTCCTTTTCAAAAATTTCTATAAAAGTTTCTCCAATAATTTTTCTCTTTTTTTCTGGGTCTTTAACGCCTTTTAACCGAGACAAAAAGATAGTAGAAGCATCTACATAGTGGACTTTTAATCCGAGTTCGTTCATTAATTTTAAAACTTCTTCAGGCTCATTTTTTCTTAAAACTCCATTGTTGACAAAAATGGAAATAAGTTTTTCTCCTATAGCTTTATGAACAAGTATAGCAGTAACAGTAGAATCTATACCTCCTGAAAGGGCACAGATGACTCGTTCCTCTTTTCCTACCAGATTTTTAATTTTATTTACAGTTTCTTTGACAAATGAAGGCATATTCCATTCAGCTTTACACTTACAAATTTCAAAAACAAAGTTGCGCAAAATTTGTGTCCCTATTTCAGTATGTATCACTTCTGGATGAAATTGTACCCCGTACAGTTCTTTTTCTCTATGAGCTATTACTGCAAAGGGTGAATTTTCAGTCTTTGCCAGAGCATAAAAATTTTCAGGAAGAGCTTCAATTCTGTCACTATGACTCATCCACACTCTGTATTTTTTGTTTTTTTCAAGCCCTTTAAGAAGTTTATCTTCTTCCAGTATCTCTATATAAGCCGGGCCAAATTCTCTTTTTTCACTTTTTTCAACTTTGCCTCCCAGAAGATATGTGATCAATTGAGCACCATAACAAATTCCTAATATAGGAATTCCTAAAACAAATATTCTCTTATCAATTAAGGGAGCATTTGCATCGTATACACTGCTTGGTCCACCAGAAAAGATGATACCAGAAGGAGAAAAATTTTTAATTTCTTCTAAACTTACGAAACAAGGCTTTATTTCGCTATACACCTCAAATTCTCTTATTCTACGGGCAATAAGTTGAGTGGTTTGAGAACCAAAATCAAGAACCAGAATTTTGTTTTTTAAATCCATTTTCACCTCTTCTCATTTTTCTTAATACAATTAGCCCAGTAAGTAAAAGCAATACAAGAAAACCTACCTCTAATAATTCTATAAGAGCATATTTTACTTTCTCCACAGGTAATTCCTTAGAATGAGAAACCTCAAAACTTAAAATAAGAAGTCTTCTTATAAGAGCTGTTATTCCTACTAAAAGAAAAGGTTCTACACATTTTATTGCACTATCCTCTAATAGAGCAACCTGAACAGTGTAAAAAATTTCTAAAAAAATTAGAGCAATTAAAAATTTGTCAAGAATTAAAATAGAGCTTTGAGTAAAATTTTTATGATAAGGTATATGAAATAGGGTTTTAAAAGCGTCAAAAACAACCAAGGCAAAACCGATTAATAACCCTATAGAGATAATGTAATAACCTATTTCTTCAGCTTTTAAAAGAAATAATTTGCTAAATATCCGCAGATTTTTAAGATTTTGGTTATTTTTCATTTGAACTCACATCTAATGAATTGTATTTAGTCATTGTTTTTAGTATTCCTATATTTAGGATATCTTCAAGGGCAGAAGAGGCAATATCTAAAATTTTTATCACTCTTAGCATCTCTTCTTCTAAAAAAGGGGACAATACATAATCTTTTGCAGAGACATTTAAAGGTTTGCCAATCCCCAACCTCATTCTTGGAAATTCCGAAGTACCTAAGGCTTCAATTATGGAAAGCAATCCCTTATGATTTCCGGCTCCACCCTTAGGAAGAATTTTAAGTTTCCCAAGTGAAAAATCCATATCATCATAGATTACCAGTAATCTTTCTACAGGAATTCCTTCTTTTAATATCCACTTTTTAACAGCTCTTCCAGAAAGGTTCATATAAGTAAGAGGTTTTACAAGTATTGCTTTATCTTTATAAAAAACAGCCTCACTTTCCAGATCTTTGTAAATTTTAAATTTTAAGTTATGCTTTTTAGCAAAAGTGTCCAGAACTAAAAATCCAAAGTTGTGTCTAGTGTTTTTATATTTTTCTCCAGGATTTCCAAGTCCACAAAAAAGCCACATAAAATTTTATTCATTTAGGGTTTCAGAAATCTCTTCTACTTCTTTTTCTGCCTCTTCCTTAGCTTCAGCTACTATAGTAAGAACTGTCTCTTCTGGATCATCAAGAATTTTAATTCCTTCGGGAACTTTGATGTCTTTAACATGCAAAACATCACCAATATCAAGATTACTTATATCTATACTTATTTTGTCAGGAATGGCAGAAGGTAGACATTCTACAGTTAATTCATGTAAAAGAATTTCCATAATACCACCTTTACTGACTCCTACAGGTTTACCTACAAATTCCAGAGGAACATCTATAGAAATGGTTTCTTTTTCATGTATGGCAAGAAAGTCAATATGAATGATTTTATCTGTAACAGGATGCGTTTGATACTCCTTTAAAAGTGCTTGAACTTTTGTTAATTCACCATTATTTAATTGTAAAGTAAATAGGATGGTTTCTCCCTTGTGTTTTATTAATATACTTTCTAATTCATTTGCTTTTACAGCAATGGGTAGAGGGTTAAAGCGTGGTCCATAAACAATAGCAGGAATTAACCCCTGCTTTCTCAATTTTTTGCAGTACTCTTTACCTATTTTTTCTCTTTTAGTAACATTCAGTATAACCTGTTTCATTTTCTCTCACCTCCTGTGTTATTTTAAATAAATAGAGAACTTATAGACTCATCAGTATGAATTCTTTTTATAGCCTCCCCCAAAAGATTAGCAACAGATAAAACTTTTATTTTTTCAAGCTTTTTAGTTTCATCTCTTAAAGGGATAGTATCACTTACGAATAGAGCTTTTAAAGAAGATTTTTTGATTTTCTCTATAGCATTTCCTGAAAGCACAGGATGAGTAGCCATTCCATAAACCTCGATAGCTCCTCTTTCCATTATAGCATCCGCTGCTTGGCACATAGTCCCTGCGGTGTCTATCATGTCATCTATAATAATAGCCACCTTGTTTTTTACATCACCTACAACATTCATTACAGCACTTTCATTTGGTCTTTCTCTTCTTTTATCTACTATAGCAATTCCTGCGTTTAACCTTTTAGCATACTCTCTTGCTCTTTCAACTCCACCTGCATCTGGAGAGACAATAACAATGTCATTATTGGGGAATTTTTCTTTTATATGTTTAAGAAAGACAGGTAAAGCATATAGGTGATCAACAGGAATATCAAAAAATCCTTGAATTTGTCCTGCATGTAAATCCATAGTAAGAACTCTTCTTGCACCTGCAACAACTATTAAATTAGCGACCAACTTAGCAGAAATAGGGGTTCTTGGAGCTGTTTTTCTGTCCTGTCTCGCATATCCATAGTAAGGGACTACTGCGGTAATTCTTCTTGCAGAGGCTCGACGAGCAGCATCCACCATAATAAGAAGTTCCATTAAATGTTCATTAACAGGAGAGCATGTGGGCTGAATAATAAAAACATCAGCTCCTCTGATGTTTTCTTTTATTTCTACAAAAATTTCTCCATCACTAAATCTTCTAATTACGCATTCTCCCAAAGGTATGTTTAAATAATCACAAATTTTTTTAGCAAGCTCTAAATTAGCAGTTCCTGAAAAAACTTTAAGCTGGTTTATAGGCATGAAATAACCCCCTTTTAAAGCTTATTCCCAATTTCTAACCAGAAATATATTACAATCTTTTATAAGCGATTTTAGGTATTTATAAATAAAAAAAGGTATTTCATTGTCAAATACAGCAAAAATAGAAGGCCCTGTTCCAATCAAACTTACTGCAGAGACCCCCAAATTTTTTAAAATTTCTTTGTATTTCTGTAAAATTTTATACTTTCTAAAAATTAATATTTCAAAATCATTAATAAGTCCCTGGGGTTGATGCCAGGGAGGAGTTTCGCTCGTATAATAAATCGGATTTTTTGATTTTGTCAATCCCAAATTTTCATAAGCCCATTTGGTACTAATCTGAAAATTGGGAGTTATCACAATATACCAGGCAAAAAAATTTGGAAAAGGACTAAGCTCATCTCCTATCCCTTTACCTATGGCAGAGGGGTAGGGAGTTAGAAAAAAGGTAACATCAGCTCCCAGAGTTTTAGCTAAGGGGTAAACATTTTCTATTTTTATACCATAAAGATAAGCCAATCCCTTAAGGATAGAGGCTGCATTGCTACTGCCACCTCCTAATCCTGCACAAATGGGTATTGTTTTTTTTACTTTTATAGCTACATCTTCTTTTATATTAAAAGTTTCTTTGAAAAGTTTAAAAGCTTTATAAACTAAATTCTCTTCCAAAGGTATAGGGACATTACAGAAGAATTCCAGAGAGAAACTTCTAACTCCCCTTCTTATTTCAATTTCATCAAAAAGATCAATTTTTTGGAAGATAGTATATATTTCATGATAGTTGTCTTCCCTTTTTTTTAAGACCTGAAGAGTGAGATTAATTTTTGCAGGAGAAAGAATGAAATAACTTTTCATAACAAAAAGCTATTCAACCAATTTTAAGAACTTTATTTTGAGCTCGTAAATGATGCTCTGTAAAAGTTTTTCTTCATCTGCAGAAAGATTTCCTTTTGTTTTTTCTTTTAGCATTTCCAGAGTGTCTATGGTTTGTTTAGCAAGAGTTAAATTGATCTGTTTTTTATTAGTTATAGGATCAGGAATTTCTCCTAAATGAACTAAAGCTGCGGTATTTAAAGAAAGAATAAAAGTACTAAAAGTTATAAGGTTGGAAAAAAGTTCGTCATGTTCTTTGCTCATAATTATTTCCCCTTTTTCTTGGTTACTATAAGTTCGGTTTTACATAAATAACCACCTTTTACAGGTTTCCTTTCTGATAAATTATCATAAAGTTTTTTAACTTTATCAGTAGGATAAAATTCTTTAGCTTTTTCTAAAAAGCGTTTTGCATCTTTAACTTTACCGTCTATCAAATAATCTCTTGCTCTTTTTAAGATAGATCTTTCTCTTTCTGACACTCTTGCACTTTTGTCTTGAAATCCAAACACAGAAGGCAATTTTATTACATAGTTAGAATTACACTTCGGACAGGGTGGAAAATCTTCCCCCATTTTTTGTATAGTTTCAAAAATTTCTCCGCAGACTTCACATTTAAACTCATAAATAGGCATAATTTTATTATAATATCTATTTTAAACTTTACAACAGACTGTTAAAACCTTTTGAGCACCTTTCAAATTTATCAAATTGCTTTATACTAATCAAATTAAACATAAAAAACTGGATAAAAGTGTTTAAATACTTAGGAAATTGGATATTATTAATTTTTGTATTAATTATATTTGCATTTTTTGTTTACCTACTG
>JAGGXL010000005.1 GCA_021163085.1 Thermodesulfobacterium sp.
GACAATGTGGAGTTAGAGGTGGAGTTAATAAAGCCTGTAGCGTTAGAGGAGGGGTTAAGGTTTGCGATAAGGGAAGGAGGAAGGACAGTAGGAGCTGGTGTTGTTACAAAAATAATAGAATAAGAGGGTTTAGTAGCTATGGCAAAAAAAGGTGAGGCAAGAATAACAATTCATCTTCAATGTACAGAATGTAAAAGGATTAATTACACAACAACAAAAAATAGACGTAACACTCCTGATAGATTGGAGTTAAGGAAATATTGTCCGTGGGAAAGAAAGCATACTCTTCATAGAGAGGTTAAGAAGTAAAGCAGGCCAGTAGCTCAACTTGGCAGAGCATCGGACTCCAAATCCGAAGGTTGGGGGTTCAAATCCCTCCTGGCCTGCCATTTAATTAATTTTTAAATTTTTTAAATTAAACATGAAAACTAAAACAGCAAAAAACAAAATAATTAAAGAAAGAAAAGAAGAAAATTTTGTAGGTAAGGGTGTAAAATTTTTAAAAGAGGCTAAAATAGAAGCAAAAAAAATTACTTGGCCTTCAAAAAAACAGGTATTAGTTAGTGCTTTAACTATTATGTTTTTCAGTTTACTGATAGGTGGTTATTTAGGTCTTTTAGATGTAATTTATAATATATTAATTTCTTTTTTGATGAAATAGAATGAGCAAAAATTGGTACTCTGTGCAAGTTTGGGCAGGATTAGAAAAGGATGTTAAAGAGAAAGTGGAAAAATTGTTAGAGGAAAAGGGGAGAAGAGAAAAAGTAGAGAAAATTTTTGTTCCTCCTCCAAAAGAAATAGAGGTATTTTTTTCTCCAGAAAAGCAGGTTGCTCAGAAATTTTATTCTGGTTATTTCTTGATTTATGGAGAACTTGATAAAGATATTAAAGAGGAGATAAAAAAAATAGAGGGTGTTATTGACATAATAGGAGGAGATAAAATTTACATTTTCAGGACAGAAGAGGTTGAAAAACTTATTTCTCAGCTTGCAGTAGAAGAAATCAAGCCTAAACCAAGATATCAATTTATGCAAGGAGATAGGGTTAGAATTACGGAAGGTCCATTTGCTAATTTTATAGGAATAGTTGATGAAGTGAAACCTGACAAGGGGAAGGTAAAGGTTTTGGTGAGTATTTTTGGTAGAGAAACACCTGTTGAAATAGAATTTGCGTATTTACAGAAGATTTAAGGGGGGATAGGAAAGTATGGCTAAAAAGGTAATAGCGCAGGTAAAATTACAACTTCCAGCAGGTCAGGCAACTCCTGCTCCACCAGTTGGTCCTGCATTAGGTCAGCATGGTGTTAATATAATGGAATTTGTAAAAGCTTTTAATGAAAAAACTCGCAATCAGGAAGGAATGATTATACCTGTAATAATTACTATATATGCAGACAGATCTTTTACTTTTGAACTGAAAACTCCACCTGCTTCTGTGCTTTTGAAAAAGGCTGCTGGTATTGAGGTTGGAGCTCATAATCCAAAAAAAGAGATAGTAGGTAAGGTTACAAGAAAACAGTTAGAAGAAATTGCTAAAATGAAAATGCAGGATCTCACAGCTTCATCCTTAGAAGCAGCTATGAGAACCATAGAAGGAACAGCTAAGAGTATGGGTATAGAAATTGTAGATTAAGAGAGGTGAATGGTATGGGAAGGAGAGGTAAAAAATATAGAGAGGCATTGGCAAAGGTTGACAGGAGTAAAAGATATACATTTGAAGAAGCAGTGAAACTGGCTTTAAATACTGCATATGCTAATTTTGATGAAACAATAGAGGTTGCGGTTAATTTAGGGGTTGATCCTCGTCATGCAGATCAGATGGTTAGAGGATCTGTTGTTTTACCACATGGCACGGGAAAGTCTGTTAAGGTTTTGGTTTTTGCTAAAGGAGAAAAAGCTAAAGAGGCTAAAGAAGCAGGGGCTGATTATGTTGGAGATGAAGATTTGATAAAAAAGATTCAGGAAGGATGGTTAGAATTTGACAGGGTGGTTGCAACACCTGATATGATGCCTCAAGTAGGAAAGCTTGGGAAAATATTAGGTCCTCGTGGTCTTATGCCAAGCACCAAAACAGGGACAGTAACTTTTGACATAGTTAAAGCAGTTAAAGATATAAAAGCAGGAAAGGTTGATTTTAAAGTAGATAGAGCTGGAGTGGTTCATGCTCCTATAGGTAAAGTATCTTTTGGAGAAAAGAAGATATTAGAAAATTTAGCTGCTTTTTTTGAAGCTTTATTAAAAGCAAAGCCTTCAGCAGCAAAGGGACAGTATATAAAAGGAGTTGCTATTTCTACTACTATGGGACCTGGAATTAAAGTAGATCCTGCGGATGTAAGAAACTTAATACAGAAATATTCTGGAGATTAAAAATAATAAATAAAAGCCCCTTGAGGATCCTTCATGAATAAGGGTTACTCTTGGGGCCTAAGACAAGTAGGTGCCTATTAATGGGCTTAAATGGGAAAAGCTTTTCCCAGCCTACTTAGAGGCGAAAGGGTACCCTTTCAGAAAGAGAATTATTACATGATTTAAAGGAGGTTAGCCTTGCTTACCCGAGCACAGAAAGCTGAGATTGTTAAAAATTTGAAAGAGAAGTTTTTAAACTCTGAAGGAGTTTTTGTAACTTCATTTAAAGGATTTACAGTAGCGGAAAGTAATGAGATCAGGAAATTGATAAGAGAAAAAGGGGGAGAATTTAGAGTTGTAAAAAATACTCTAATCAGATTAGCTTCCCAGGATACACCTGCTCAACCATTAAACGATTTTATACAGGGTCCTACAGCTCTTGTGATTGCATATCAAGATCCAGTTGAGGTAGCCAAAGTTTTAGATAAATTTATAAAAGATCATCCTTCTTTAGAATTGAGAGGGTTTGTAATTCAAGGTAAAGGATTTAACGCTGAAGCTATAAAAGATTTTGTCAAATTGCCGCCGAGAGAGGTATTACTTGCTCAAGTGCTGGGAACTCTTCAAGCTCCAATTGCTAATTTTGTAGGTCTTCTTTCAGCTATTATTAGAAACTTTCTTTATGTTCTTAAAGCTATCGAAGAAAAAAAATCTAAAGGTGAATAAAAAATAATTTAAAAAGGAGGGACTTGAGATGGCAGTAACTAAGGAAGAGGTTATTGAATTTATTGCTAACATGAGTGTTTTAGAATTAGCTGAATTTATCAAAGAGCTTGAGGAAAAATTTGGAGTTAGTGCAGCAGC
>JAGGXL010000119.1 GCA_021163085.1 Thermodesulfobacterium sp.
CCAAATTTGTTTATAATGCTCTGGCTCCTGCTGAGTGTAGCAGAGTAATTGTTGATGAAGAAAATAAGACATTAGAAGTAATTGTTCCTGATGATCAGTTATCTTTAGCCATTGGTAAAAAAGGAGAAAATGTAAGACTTGCTTCTAAGCTTGTAGGATGGAGAATAGATATCTTAAGTGAAACACAATATCTAAGACGTCAAGAACCAGAATTTTTAAAATTACTGAAAGTAACCGGGCTTTCTGATGAAACCGCAGGGTATCTTTATGAAGCAGATATTAAAGATTTAAAAACTTTGGTTGAAACACCCGTGGAAAAAATTGCTGAATTAACAAAATTACCTTTAGAAGAAGTAGAAAAAATTGTTGAGAAAGCTAAAAAAGAAATAAGTGCCTAAAAAGGGACATATTCCTGAAAGAACTTGTATTGTTTGTAGAAAAAAATTACCTAAGAAGGAATTGTTAAGACTCTGTGTAAAAGGAAATCAGATAATCTTAGATAGGTCTCAAAAAGAAGGGGGTAGAGGAGCGTATTTTTGTGTAGAGTGTTTTTCCAAGATAAAAAATTTGAAAGTTTGGAGAAAGCTATTTCGTGCTTTAAGAGTAAAAAAATAATTTGGATATAGCATTATGAAAAACGACAAACTCAAAGAACTTAGAGAAAGAATTGATAAAATAGATAAACAAATTGTAGAATTATTAAAAGAAAGAATAGAAGTTGCTAAAACCATAGGGAAAATTAAAGAAGATGTAGGTTATGAGAGCTTTGATTTATTAAGAGAAAAAGAGATTTTAAACAGGATTTTAGAACTTAATCAGAAAGTATTTCCTGAGAATGCGCTTAAAGTAATTTATTCTGAAATTATAAAAGCCTGTAGAAGTGTTCAGCAGAAAATAAGAGTAGCTTATCTTGGTCCTGAAGCTACCTTTAGTCACATTGCAGCTTTAAATTATTTTGGAACTTCTGCGGAGCTTGTTCCTGTAGAAACCATTGTAGATGTTTTTGAAGAGGTTAGCAGTGAAAGGGTTAGTTTTGGAGTTGCTCCTATTGAAAATTCCATTGAAGGAGTTGTGGCAACCACTCTTGATGCTATTTATGAATATGGATTAAAAGCATGTGGAGAGATATATGAGTCCATTTCCCACCATCTTATAAATCAAACTGGAAGAATAGAAGATATCAAAAAGATAATTTCTCATCCTCAGGCTATAGCTCAGTGTAAAAAATGGTTGAGGAAAAAATTGCCTTCTGTACCTGTGGAGACAGTTTCTTCAACTGCTCTTGCAGCAAAATGGGCAGCTGTAGATGAAAGTGTAGGAGCAATTGCAAGTTTAATGGCAGCTAAATTGTATCATCTTCAGATTGTAGCAAAAAATATAGAAGATATAAAAGGAAATTCAACCAGATTTTGGATTATTGGAAAAAAAGAGGTACCTCCTACTGGTAACGATAAAACTTCTTTACTCTTTAGTGTAGCGGATAGACCAGGAGCTCTTTTTGATGTGCTTAAATGTTTCGCTGAAAGAAAAATAAATCTTACTAAAATAGAAAGCAGACCCTCCAAAAATGAACCATGGAAATATATATTTTTCTTAGATTGTGAAGGGCATATTAAGGATGAGAAGATAAAAGAATGCTTGGAAGAAATGCAAAATTACTGTCTTCAGGTAATTTGGCTGGGATCTTATCCAAGGGGACAAAAGTAGACTTATTTTTAAGAAAGTCTCGAAATTTTTACGATCTGGAAAATATCTTTCATATTTGTGAACTTAATCTTATTGAAAAACTAAAACTTTCGGGAAAAGAGCTAAATAGAATGATTTATGAGGTATATATTTTCAAAAACAATGAATTTTTAAAAAATAGGTTTGCTACTATTTTAAAAGGAGAAGTCTTTCACGATCTGCCATCAAAAAGAAGAGATTTTTATTTTATATGCCTTAACAAAAACAAAATTTTCAATAAATACACCCCTTTTTTAAAGGAACTTTTGCTTTATATTTTAACTCACGAATTAGTTCATTTAGTCAGATTTATAAGATATGAAAGTAATTTTTATTCCCAAAATAAATGGAAAGAAGAAAAGGTGGTGCATACCCTTACAAAGAAGGTTTTAAATGATTTTAAATTTTTGCCTTATATGAATAGAATTTTTTACTATTTTGATGAAATCTATTCTTAAAAATTTGGACAGGAGGTGGTGGAAAAATGCCTATTTATGAATATGAATGCAAAAAATGTGGAAAACATTTTGAGGTATGGCAGAAGATTACAGATGAAGCATTAAAAACATGCAAAGAATGTGGTGGAGAGCTGGTTAAACTTATTAGTGAAAGCGGTTTTATCTTAAAAGGAACTGGTTGGTATGTTACCGATTATGCAAGGAAAGAAAAAGAACAAAAAAGCAAAAAAGATAAAGGAAATAATTCTGGAGGAGAAAAAGGTAAATAGTTAGGACTTGCATGAAAGAAATCAGACTAAAAATTAGAAGATAGAGATCTGAAATTTATTTAATAAAGGTATTAAAATTTGATTTATGAAGATCTTATATACCTTTGGTTAGCTTTTATTGTTTATGAATTTATTCCTGTAACTTCTTATGAGGTCCCTTTTCTTTTTTCTTTTTTTTTAATCAAAGAAATTCTTTTTCTTTTGTCTCTTTTAATAGTCAGAAAAAAGGTTTATCAATCTAAGTTTAATATTGTTTCGATTTTAGAAAAAATTTTTATAGCTCTTGTTTTTATTTTTTATCTCGTAGATTTAAGTTTTTTAAAATTAAAAATTTATTTGGACAAAATTTATTTTTCTTCGCTTTTAGGAGTTTTGTGGTTTTTGCATTATATGTTTTTAGTTAAGTTTTTACTTCTTAGATTTTCTTTAAATTATTTAAGAATCCTTTTAGGTATCATTTTTCCGGTTATTATGCTGGTTGTGCTTCAGGATACTTTTAGTATATTGGGAATAACTTTTCAGGGGGATATTTTCCTTTTTTTTATTATAGTAATTTTTATTTCTCCCTTTTTAATGGTCAAAATTTTGCCTGTAAAGCCTATGGAAAATTCAGAACTTAAGAAGATTATTTTGGATTTTTTTGAAAAAAATAAAGTGAAAATAACTCAAATTTATGTATTAAATAATCTGGGTAAAAAAGTTTATACAGCCGGTATTTTAGGGTTTTTGCCTCCGTTTAAATATTTATTTTTTTCTAAACCTATTTTAAAAATTCTTTCTGAAGAAGAAATTTTAGGAGTAGTGGCTCATGAGATAGGAC